>CAZRKQ010000077.1:0-59098 GCA_964600755.1 uncultured Thiotrichaceae bacterium | reverse complement strand
TAATATTCAGTATAGGTCTATATAAACAAAGCGTTGCATGCATGCGGTTGCGGAAACATGAATACCATATAGTGGCCTCGTGTTTTTCCTCGCCCCTGCTTTAAAACGGCAACTTAAGGCTGCTGTCCTGTTTTAATAGTTCCTTTTTGAACTTGGTCTGAATATCGTCAAGTACTGCCTGGCTGTTGGCTTCGAAGCGCAGTACCAGGCTAGGTGTTGTGTTTGATGGGCGGACCAATCCCCAGCCCTCCGGGTAATTAACACGCATGCCATCAATAGTGACGATGTCAGCATTCTCGAAATCAGCTTGCTGTTTGAATTTATCCATGAACTTGTAGTGTTCGCCTTCTTCAAACATGATCTGTAGCTCTGGTGTATTGATACTGTCTGGCAGCTCGGCGAATACTTCGCTTGCAGGCTGGTTGCGTTTACTCAGAATTTCCAGCATGCGTGCTGCACTATAGAGGCCATCATCAAAGCCGAACCAGCGTTCCTTGAAAAAGATGTGACCACTCATTTCGCCTGCAAGCTCGGCACCGGTTTCTTTCATTTTGGCCTTGATGAATGAGTGCCCGGTTTTCCACATCAGCGGCTCACCGCCGTGATCCTTGATGAAGTGTTCAAGATTGGAGCTTGATTTGATGTCAAAGATAATCTGCGCACCGGGTTTGCGTTCGAGCACGTCGGCTGCGTACAACATCATCTGGCGGTCAGCCCAGATAATATTCTGCTTGTCATCGATGATGCCTACACGGTCGCCATCACCGTCAAATGCCAGTCCCAGGTCGAGGGCATTTTCAGCAATAGATTTCTTAATGTCATCCAGGTTTTCGGGTTTGGATGGATCCGGATGATGGTTCGGGAAGGTGCCGTCAACGTCACAAAACAGTTCAGTTATTTCACAACCCAGTTTGCTGAACAGTTCAACCGCCAGTACACCGGCGACACCGTTGCCGCAGTCCACGGCGATGTTAAGCGGGCGTGCGAGCTGAATATCGGAAGTAATGGTTTCGATATAGGATGGGATCACATCCTGTTGCTCATAGTTGCCGTCACCGCTATCGATATTGCCATCGACAATACGTTGGTACAGTGACTTGATGCTGTCGCCATAGATCGTATGGCCTGCAATCAGCATCTTCAGGCCATTGTACTGTGGTGGATTATGGCTGCCGGTGACCATGATACCGGTACCGGTTTTAAGTTTATGCGTGGCGTAGTACAGCACCGGTGTCGGTACCATACCGACATCGATGACATCACAACCGCCAGCGCGCAGGCCGTTACTTAATGCGTTGGCCAGGTCAGGGCTGGATAAACGTCCATCGCGGCCAATAACAACCGTGCTCTGTCCCTGTGCACGTGCTTCAGAGGCAAAGGCCTGTCCAATTTGTGTGACTGCGTCGGGTGTGAGTGCAGTTTCAACGATGCCGCGAATATCATAGGCGCGGAAAATATCTTCGTTAATAGCCATGTTTAATTTTCGTGATGTAAAAAACTAATTTTAAGTAGTCTTTGTCCGCTTCGGGTTGATGCTGGTCATAAACGCTAACAATAGGCCGGGCCATTAATTATTTGTGGCCGGAATGCCCAAACCCACCGGCACCCCGATTGCTGGCGTAGAAATCATCGACGACTTCAAAGTCGGCCTGTACCACGGGAACAAACACCAGTTGCGCTATACGATCTCCCTGTTCGATGGTGAAGCTGTCAGTACCACGGTTCCAGCAGGAAACAAATAACTGACCCTGGTAGTCCGAGTCGATCAGGCCAACGAGATTGCCAAGCACGATGCCGTGCTTATGGCCGAGGCCTGAGCGCGGAAGAATCGTTGCAGCCAGGCCAGGGTCTTCAATATGGATGGCAATACCGGTTGGTATCAGTTCAGTCTCGCCTGGCTTCAGCGTAATGGTTTCATCAATACAGGCGCGCAGGTCCATGCCTGCGGAACCTTCAGTGGCGTGTGCCGGGAGTGGAATCCTGGTACCGATGCGATCATCAAGCACCTTAAGCTGTATTTTTCTCATGCTGCCTGTTTTTATTGTATTGATGGGCAACCAGGTTGATCAGTTCGCGTGCCAGGGTTGTTTTGCGTGCCTGTTGAAATACCTGCTCACCGTTTGTCCATAAAACGTGCAGCGCATTGTATTCGCTGTTGAAGCCAATGTCTTGTGCATTCGCATCCTTGCCTACCCGGTTGGCAGCAATCATATCCAGAGATTTGTTCTCCAGTTTGATTCTGGCATTGGCTTCGAGGTTTTCAGTCTCGGCGGCGAAGCCGACAGTAAAGGGCCTTGGTCTGCTGCCAGCGACGGCCAGTAGAATGTCCTCGGTACGCTCGAGCTCGATAGACAGCTCTGCATCATGTTTTTTCAGCTTTTGCTCGCTGGCAGCCCTGGGGCGGTAATCGGCAACTGCGGCAGCCGAAATGAAAACCTGGTGTTGGCGTACTTGCTGCATGACGGCTTGATGCATCTGTGCAGCTGTCTCAACATCGATGCGAATCACATCTTCCGGTGTGGCTTCATTACTGGGGCCACTGACCAGGGTCACGTTGGCGCCGGCTTCCCGCGCGGCCTGAGCCAGTGCAAAACCCATACGGCCCGAGCTGCGGTTGCCAATGAAACGCACCGGGTCGATCGGTTCATGGGTCGGTCCGGCAGTTATCAGTACATTTACGCCTTGCAGAGCGCCACTTTTAAATAGACCGGAGAGCGCATTAATTAATTCTGCCACTTCAAGCATGCGGCCTTCGCCAGTTTCGCCACAGGCCTGGGAACCCGATGCAGGGCCGTACAGGTACACGTTTCTTTGCAGCAAGGTGTTGACGTTGTCCTGTGTGGCAATGTCGCCCCACATCACCCGGTTCATCGCCGGTGCAAGCGCAAGCGGTGCTTCACTGGCAAGGCAGAGCGTGGTCAGCAGGTCATCGGCACGGCCTTGTGCCAGTTTGGCCATGCAGTTGGCGCTGGCGGGCGCAATCAGGATGGCATCCGCCCAGCGTGCCAGTTCAATGTGGCCCATACCGGCCTCGGCATCTTCATCCAGCAGCTCGGTATGCACCGGGTTGCCGGAAAGCGCCTGGAAGGTCAGGGGGGTGACAAATTTAGTGGCACCGCGGGTCATCACCACCCGTACCATGGCACCGGCATCGCGCAGCCGCCGCGTCAGTTCGGCACTCTTGTAGGCGGCGATACCGCCTGTAATGCCGAGGATGATGTGCTTGCCATTGAGCCTGTTCATCGTGGTATTGTACCAGAAATCAGTTGCTTAGCATGCCTGTGGCTGTTGTTTGCTGTGCTGGTGGCATAGGGTTAATATTGACCCTCACAAGGACGATGACGAAGGGTGAATACCATGTCACTGGTAATAACCGACTGGCCAATGGAAGAAAGGCCGCGCGAAAAGCTGCTTGATCGCGGCGCACACACTCTCTCTGATGCCGAACTGCTGGCAATCTTTCTCCGTACCGGAACCCGGGGCATGACTGCGGTTGATCTCGCACGCAAGTTGCTCGATGAGTTCGGTGGGCTCAAACCACTACTGGATGCGAACGAAGCCGAGTTCTGCCTGCATCGCGGACTCGGTCGCGCCAAGTATGCGCAACTAAAAGCCGTGCTGGAAATGGCGCGGCGCCATTTGTTTGAGAACATACAACGTGGTGATGCATTGTGTTCTCCCGATGATACTCGACGTTACCTTACTGCCGAGCTGCAAGCCTGTCCGCATGAAGTCTTCGCCTGCCTCTTCCTTGATAACCGCAACCGTGTAATCACTTTTGAAAAACTGTTTTACGGCACTATTGATGGTGCCAGTGTGTACCCGCGTGAGGTGGTGCGTAAAGCCATCGATAACAATGCGGCTGCAGTCATACTTGCCCATAACCACCCTTCCGGCGTAGCCGAACCGAGCTCAGCGGATAGGCAAATCACACAAAGATTGAAAGATGCGCTGGCACTGATCGATGTGCGCGTGCTTGATCACATGATTATCGGTGATGAAGTGGTGTCGTTTGCCGAAAGGGGGCTTTTATAACCGCATAGGGGCGGGAGTCAGAGAAAGGTCTGTTTCAACGCAGAGGCGCAAAGACGCAAAGGACGCAGAGTTTTATTGAATTTTAATGCTACGGATTTACATATGTTATGTAGCTTCTCTTTGTGGTCTCAGCGTCTTTGCGATGTTTGCGTTAAGTAAAATGTATTTGTCAGAAGTGGGTTGTGGGTTTAACCGAGATACCAGGTAACACGTCCTCGTCTTCCTCGCCCCGTCGCTGTAAATTAGCTAAGAGGATAAATTAGAAGTTCGTGCCTTATTTTCTTCAATACAGGTAAACCACAGCAAACCCAGGCCTGTCCACAGGATTGCTATCGCCAGCCATTGCCAAAAGGCGAAGCTTAACCAGAGTGGGATTCCCATTTCCCGCCAGCTGGTATCGACCCAGCCCAGGTCACGCTGGTCAAGATACAGCCAGAACTGGGTGATGCCAATGGCTACCAGCGGGCTTGCTACCAGCAACAGAGAAAGCGCATAGACTCTTTGACGCAGCATGGCCTGGACCAGCAGCATGAGTATCCCGATATACAATCCCGCAAATGTGAGCAGACCGAGGATTTCGTGGGCCTTGTAGACCCAGTTCGACAGGTCCCTGATTAGAAGTTTTTCCAGCCCCAGTAACAATCCACCGATCAGTCCGGTACGAAGGGCAGCAATGGCGAATTTTGCTGTTGTTGGAAATGTTGGATGCTGTGCCTGTTTTAAAGCTGTCACGTATGGCCATAGTAAAAGCATCGCCAGACTCAGGGCGCCTGCAAACCATATATAGCCGGCCGGATTGTGTTTTTGCGAAGCCAGCGCAGAAGCAACCGTGTAAACCCAGTCGAATCCCCCGGGATACTGTTGAGCTGCCAGAAACGTACCAAATGCCAGCGCCAGTAGTGATGCCAAATACCACCAAAGAGCATTCCTTTGGAAAATATTCAGTCCTCGCCCCTCGTCCCTCGTCCCTTATCCCTTTTCTTAATGCTGCCCCATTGAAATGATTCAACGGTGTAGCCGGAGGAGTATATTGAGTCATCCGGCCGTTTCACCGCATTTGGCAACCACAGGCGCTTGTTGGCAAGCATATAGTTCGGGTTGCCGCCGGGAAAAACATCCGGGTTCAGCGACAGAATGTCGCGCATTAATTTTCCCTGCAGGTAAGGATTTTTAGGGACCAGGGTGCTGACGATTTCGCCGAGAGTGTCACCGGTTTTGATGTCCCAGTAATTCTGGCTCAACGGGTACACTTCAATGCGCCTGGATTCGGCCCACGCCAGGCTGGATGAAAATAATATCAATAAAACAAGATATCTCATTCACTGAAGTATAGCTTACAATGCACTGCTATCTTGTTTGCAACATATCATGCTTAGACTCGAAGACCTGAAAATTCCTGATGTTGAACCGGTTAACCTGACAATTACGCCGGGTGAATGCATTGGTCTGTCCGGTGAATCGGGCAGTGGTAAAACGCGGTTGCTGAGGGCGATTGCAGACATGGACGAGCACGGTGGGCAAGTGTACGAGGAAGATATTGCACAGGGTCTGGTTAAGGCCCATGAATGGCGACGTCGCGTAATGTTGCTTCCTGCTGAAAGCCAGTGGTGGTTCGATTCTGTCGACCAGCATTTTAGCGCCCGTGCAGAACACATTGAAGCACTCGGCTTCGAGCAGGATGTAATGGGCTGGAATATCAGTCGTTGTTCCAGCGGCGAGAAACAACGCCTGTCTATTTTACGCATGATGGCTAACTGTCCTCGCGTGCTCCTGCTTGACGAACCAACTGCCAACCTTGATGCCAGTAATGTGGCGCGCGTTGAAGACATGATTCGTAATTACCTGTCAAAGCATCATGCGATTGCGATCTGGGTCGGACATGATGCTGCACAGCTGCAGAGAGTGTCACAACGACAGTATCACCTGGGTGAAGGCCGGCTGATGAAAGTAGGTGAAGCATGAAGACTGAATTTATCGCACTCACAGCTCCCGACCTGATGCTGGCTTCACTGCTGGTGCTGGCGTTGATCGGCCTGGGTGCCAGGCTGCGTCTCGGTGTCAGCCGGACACTGACGATAGCAGCAATCCGTACCACAGTGCAGCTGCTGCTGGTTGGCTTGATACTCGAGGCTGTTTTCACCCAGGCAAAGCTGCCGTGGATTATGTTGATCGTACTGGTGATGATGACAGTGGCGGCCTGGGAAATACTGGCGCGTCAGAAAAGAAAGTTGAAGGGCTGGTGGGGGTTTGGTGTCAGTGCGTTTTCACTATTTATCTCTTCGTTTTTCATAACACTGCTGGCTCTGTTCATCGTCATCAAGGCAGACCCCTGGTATACGCCGCAATACGCGATTCCCTTGCTTGGTATGCTGCTGGGTAATACCATGAATGGTATTGCACTTGGCATGGATCGCCTGGTACAGACAGCGTGGCAGCAGCGTGCAGTCATTGAGCAGCGCCTGATGCTTGGGCAGAAAGATACTGAAGCAATACGCGACATAGCACGCGATAGTATGCGTGCCGGTATGATCCCGATTATTAACGCAATGGCAGCTGCCGGTGTGGTCAGTCTGCCTGGCATGATGACGGGTCAGATCCTGGCTGGCAGCCCGCCTGTGGAGGCCGTTAAATACCAGATACTTATCATGTTCCTGGTAACATCCGGAACAGGTTTTGCTGTCATCACGGTATTACAGTTGATAACGCGGCGCATGTTTGATTCCCGCGAGCGACTTCGGTTTGATCGCCTGCTCAGAGAGCCCAGGTAGAGAAGATACTGTTTTTAAAAGCTGTATTACTTGATGCCCGTTTTCATCGAGCTTCTGATAGCGGCATACTCCATGAAGGGTTCCAGCTGATCAACGACGGAGGACAGATCGTCATCATTTACCTTGTTATAATCGCCATCCATTATATTCAGCAAGGCATCGCTTAAAACATCTTCGTGCGGAGTTTCCTTGATTGGCTTATGCTCATGGTCGTCATAGTAATCGAATACCTGGGCATCGTCTTTATTGATGGCTGCTTTTAAGGCGTTATCTGCGCGCATGCATAACATGTCAAAGCTCAGGCCCCTGTTGTTGAGCCCGGTGCCAGTCAAACCGGCGACAATATTCAGATGAATTTTGCTGTCCCCTCTATTGAACACCATGGCATTCACGTGGTTCTGAACCCTGTTAACAGCGATCTGTCCTTTTCTGCGATTTGTCATTGGCATTAACAGGGCAAATTTAGCTTCCCCGATTCGTGAAATGACTTCTTCGTCGCGAAGGATATTTTTTAACTTGTTAGCTACCGAGACTATGATTTTTTCAGTCGCCATTTTACCAATCTCGTTTTTCATGTCATCAAACGAATTGAGTTCCAGGTAAACAATCGATAAATCAAGATTGTGCCTCATCGATATGGAGAGAGATTTTTTTCCATGTTCTTCAAAGTTGTCAAAGTTGCTGAGTCCGGTAAGCCTGTCGATGCCTTTCAGCTTTTCCAGCTGCTCCATTTTCCGCGTAAGGTCCAGGTACGAGTGGGCCCTGCTGATCAGGTCAATGTCGCTGAACGGTTTGGATATAAAGCCGGTCGCTCCCATTTCAAATACTGCTCGCATTGCAGCATGTGAATCACTGTGACCGGTAATCATGATAATAGGAAGCTGGGCAGTGCGGTGATCTTCCATAGAGCGAACTTTTTGCAAAAAATGCAGGCCATTCATTTCCGGCATTTGAATGTCAGCAAAAATCACATCAAAAGTGGGATCATTCTCAATGATGTCCAGTGCTTCCCTGCCATTGCACGCTTCGAATACATAATAGTCCTCGGACAGGATCTTTTTGCCACTGGCGCGGACTGTTTTTGAATCATCGACAAACAGTATTTTTGGTTTTTTCTTTATGCTTTTCAGCATCTTAAATACCTGGTGGCCCGTGTGGCATTGGTATAAGGCAACAACGAAATGAGAAAAACGAAGCTTATACTTATTCTGAATATAGGATAAATACGGGTATCTTCAAGCAAGTACTTGAATTACAGGCATATAAGAAAACGTTTCAGACCCTGCAGCTCAGGGTCTGAATGTATTAACGGGCGCCTTTCTGCTGCTGATTAAGGTTGTTTTGCAGGCTGGGAGGTTGTCCCGCAGGGGTGCTGCGGAGACGGTTGCTGATTTCCTGCTTTTTCTCGGGTGACAGGTTTTGCCAGCGGTTGTGCAGCCGCTCTTTTTCTTCTTCGGGCAGATCATTAAACCACTGGTATTTCTTTCTCATCGCCTGTTTTAGTTCAAGCGGGAGATCGTGAAATTCTTTCATGCGTTGACGCATTATTTCCTTGTCTTCGGGCGAGGTCTGTTTCCACTGCTGAAGACGTTGTTTTGCGAGTTCTCTCTGTGCCGGGGTCATGCTGTTCCAGCGCGTAGCTCCTTTAACCAGGCGCTGTTTACGTTCATCAGGAATATCTGTCCATTGCTGTTCAAAGTTTTTCAGTACAGACTGTTGCTCCTTGCTTAGCTGGTCCCAGCTAAGCGTGATATTTTCAGACTTGGCGTATGTGACAACTGCAAACAGCAGTAAATACGAAAAGGCCAGGTTAAAAATTGTTTTATTCATTGTCTTTACCATTTCGGTTATCGGCAAATATCATGTTCAGTTGTATGGGGTCGATCCACTGGCCATCCAGGGGCTCAAACTCGGCAATAAACTCCAGTAGCTCGGCGTCCGGCTGATCTTCAGCAGCTTGCTGTTGATCAGATTGCCTGTTGCTTGCGAAGGCAAATGGAGGCAATAGCAAAAGGAGAAAAAGCGTTATTGTCTTAACTCGCATGCTCTTGCTCGATCATCCAGGCTACAAAATCAAGGTCCTGCAGCAGTTCAAAGTCATCATTGACGACTACCAACTCGAAATCATCCGTGTTCATGTGTTGAGTATTCGGAGTCGATAAGAACAGCAGGCCATTGATGACAGTAACAAGCAAGATGGCAAATGCTCCGGCCTTGATCCATTGCGAGTTGAACAAGCGGGGCTTTTCAGTTGCGGCCAGGGCTTGATGTCTCGCCTGGTTCAGACGCGATAATGTGGGTGCATCAAGGTGCTCAATGCTCTCATCAAGTGCATTGACTGCTTTATGTATAACCTTATCCACGTCTGTACCATGATTGTCGTTCATGAGATATATGCCTCAAGCTTTTGTTTGAGTGCTGTGGTTGCACGTGAATAATGTGTCTTTACGCTGCCCTGGCTGCAACCCATGGCATTAGCTGTTTCCTTGACGTCTAGTCCTTGCCATGCACGCAACAGAAATGCCTGCTGCTGTCGAAGTGGCAACTGCCTGATTGCGTCCAGTGTGATGTCCATTAGCTGCTCGTTACCCGCGCTGTTGTCAGGTGTTAAAGAAACAGTATCCGACGCCTGTTGTATCGGATCATAAGTATCTTTTTCATCACCATCGTTAACACTACGCAGCCAGCTGAAAATGCCGTTACGTGTACGAGAACGTCGATACCAGTCTCTGATCTTGCTTTGCAGGATGCGGTGAAATAATGGGCCCCAGTCGGCCTCTTTTTTATGGCTGTAATTTTTTACCAGTGACAGCATGGCATCCTGCACAATATCCATGGCATGGTCTGAATCGCTGGTGGCAAGGACGGCCATGCGAAAGGCACGCTTCTCAACACTTGCCAGAAATCGGTCTAATGCCTGACGGTTTTCCAGGGTTTCGGCCTCATTACACTCGTTAAAAGTTTTCTGCCAGAGGATCAAGGCAGGGTTGCTGGATATACTCGGATATCCGGCTTCTTCGCAAAAAACCCATTTTAACATTGGTAATGAATCGAACATGGTCTACAAGTTGCCTTCAGTCTTTCACAGTGAACAACATTAAAAATTAAATAGCCCCCCTCCGGTGAGAGGGGACTCAAGCGGGAGTCATTGCTTGTATCATTTGTTTAACGCGCGGGCAGGGGATTGGTTGACACAGAAATATAAGTTATTGATTATTTATGGTTTTTATTTCTGATGGATTTTAAAAATTGAGCGGAGAGCCAATATCCCCATGAAGTTTGCCGAGTCATTCAGCTTTGGTAGGGAAAATCCGACATGGACGTCGGATTTAGTCTTGTCGAGCCTGGACGGCGAGTCAAGACGGCCCGTTGGCAAAGTTGAATGGCGAGGGAACCCCGCAGGGGCAAACTGATTGGGGTGCCTTTTCTTTTGGTTACTTTTCTTTGGGCATGAAAAGACAAATTCATCGGGAATGAATTTGTGCTGCGAAGCAGACCCGAAGGGCAAATCACAAGGATGTGATTTGCAACGTAACTCGCCATCAGGGCGAAACTAAATCTATCAGTTTAATAAACTGTTTTGGTAGCGGTATTAAATAGATACTGGATCCCCGCTTGCGCGGGGATGACAAACATGTGTCAGTTGGGTCAAACCCTGATGTTCAGGTTTGTTCAAATAGAAAAGACAAATTAAGCCGCTGAAATCTCATCCAGCAGCTTCACATAACTCTCTACAGGTAATCTCGGCCCAAACTGCTGCACTACATGCGATGATGCCAGGCTGGCCAGTCTGCCGGCATCGGCTATCGAATAACCGTGGGTAATGCCATACAGGTATGCGCCGGCAAACATATCGCCTGCACCGTTGGTATCAACGGCTTTTATGGGAAATGGATCAATATTGTGAGCCAGCGCTCCGTCATATACCAGGGCGCCCTTTGAGCCTAGTGTAATAGCAAAGCTCCTGGCAAAGGTCTTAATGACTTCAATAGCATCATCAATCGAATTCTTACCGGTATAGGCCAGTGCTTCTGATTCGTTGCAGAACAGCAGGTCGATACCATCGCCGATGGTTTCTGTCAGCTCTTTATGAAAATATTCAACAATTGCAGGGTCAGAAAAGGTGAATGCAGTTTTTACTCCATTGGCTTCGGCAATATTACGTGCATGGATATTGGCCTCTTTTGCTGAAGGTGAAGTCACCAGGTAACCTTCCATATACAGGTATTCTGAATCTTTTATATGGCTTTCACTGATTTCGTGTACTGATAGCTCGGAGGAAATGCCAAGGTATGTTTGCATGGTGCGTTCTGCATCTGGCGTAACCATAACAAGGCATTTGCCGGTAATGCCATTGGCATGGGTGCCATTGACGTTAGTGTCAACACCCGCTTCTTTCAGGTCATGTAAATAGAAGTGACCAAGGTCGTCATCAGCGACCTTGCAGGCATAATACGATGAGCCACCCATGGCGCTCACGGCTATCAGGGTGTTTGCAGCTGAGCCACCACTGGCCTTGTTGCCCTCAAAAGCATCAAGGTGTGTCATCAGACGGTGCTGCTCTTCTTCATCGACCAGTGTCATAACGCCCTTATCAAGTTCCATAAGGTTCAAATAGCCGTCTTCGACTTCAAATTCCATGTCAACCAGGGCATTTCCGAGCCCATACACATTATATTTCTTCATCAAGTTAACCTTGCGCTGATTATCGTTCGGGGCGTATTGTCACATACATGGCTTACGAGGTCACATCGTCTGTTAGCTGAATGCCGGCAATTTGCCGTCAAAGGACCTTGAGGCCATAATTTTTAAGAGAGAACTATGGATAGCACTATTACGATTCCGTTCTGGCTGTTTGTCCTGATCACTGTGTTCGCTGCGGTCATGGTGCTGGATAGATTCCTGATGCCTGGCATGCGCTGGTATTTTCGACGGCGCGTCAACCGGGTCATTGATGAAATCAATACGCGGCTGGATGTTGAAATTCGCCCCGTACAAATCACCCAACGTAGAGCACTGATTGACCGCCTGGTGTTTGATGAGAAAGTCCTTGAAGCTGTAAAACAAACAGCGCAAGAGAAAGGCATGCCTACGTCAGTGGCACAGGACAAGGCAAGAAAATATGCCAATGAAATCGCACCGGCTTTTAATGCCTACATGTATTTCCGTTTTGGCTACTGGCTATCAAAAAAACTGGCACGGCTCATATACAGGATGCGGGTTGGCTTTTTTGATAATCACGAATTGAGCAAGGTCGATCCCGAGTCAGCCGTTGTGTTTGTTATGAACCACCGCAGCAACATGGATTATGTTCTGGTTTCATTCCTGGTCGCAGAAAAAACTGCGCTTTCATACGCAGTTGGTGAGTGGGCGCGTATATGGCCGTTGCAAACATTGATTAAGTCAATGGGTGCTTTTTTTGTCCGAAGGAATTCGGGCAACCCGCTCTATCGCCGTGTGCTTGAACGCTACGTAAACATGTCTACACGTGCAGGTGTTTGCCAGGCTGTTTTTCTCGAAGGCGGTCTGAGTAAGGACGGCGCATTGCGCGAGCCGCGTCTTGGTTTTCTCGATTACATGCTGCGTGATTATCATTCCGATACAGATAGAGATATCACCTTTGTGCCTGTTGGCATTAACTATGACCGTGTTGTCGAAGACAGGAGCCTGGTGCGTAAGCTTGATCATGAAGCGAAAAAGCGCAGCAAGTGGTTTGTATTTAAAACCACTGTTCGATTTATATCTAAAACTTTGTTGCTTTCGAAAAAAATGCGTCTTAGCCGTTTTGGTTATGCAAATGTTAATTTTGGTAACCCTGTTTCAGCAAAGGCTTATTGTGAGCAGAACAATGTGGAGTTTATTCACCTTGAACAGGAATCAAGGTTTGAGCATGTTGCAGAGCTCGCCGACAGGCTGATGACGGAAATCAAGGAAGTTGTACCGGTCACTCCGGTAACATTGATGTCGGAAATTATTCTTGCAAACAGGCACGCCTGGAAAAGTGAGCTTGAGCTGAAGGCGCAGGCTTTAAAAAGGATGGAGATTTTGAAAGAGATGGGTGCGCCGATCAGGATATCATCCAATACAACAGAAAGTGTTTTTGATGGCGCGCTCGTTATCATTGAAGGCAGGGGCTGGCTTGATTCACAGGATAACCTGTACAAGGCCAAACAAGATTCAATAGTGATGCTTGAGTATTATGCCAATTCGATAGCACACTGGCATGAGATGAATGATAAGTAGTTGTTAGCCGCAAACAACGCAAAACACGCGAAAAGTATCAAATATTAAAATCCAGTATGTAATCGTGAAGATTTAATCTGACATTAGTTGTCATAGTAACTCAAGCTTAGAAGAAATTTACTCTCGCAGAGGCGCAGAGAACGCAAAGGTAACATCTGTTATTTTTTGTTTAATCAGAACATATTGTTTTATTCATTTATCTCTGCGTGCTCTGCGCCTCTGCGAGAGAACAAGACGTTAAACTTCCAGCATAGGCTGGTTTCCGGTCATACGACAACCGACAGCAACTGTCAGATTCAGTCTGGACTGCTACAGTTAACAAGCCTCGAATATCATTTTTGCGTCCTTTGCGTTTTTCGCGGACAAATCACATGTTTTGTATCTGTGTTTATCTGCGTTCATCTGTGGATAGAATATGTTATTTGTGTGTATTGCCGATCAGTGCCGCTATGATGACTTTAGTTGAGCCAGAGGCCATTTAATATTTTCCTTAAGATTGTTATTGGCAATCCGGAATGAGGCGATGCCGTTCCCGGTGATTACTCTTTGTTGTCAAACAGGGTGAAGTCTATATCGGTTTCAGTCTGTCGCATGAATAGAGTCCATAGCGCACCTCTATCGACACCGCCGTCATCATCCAGTTTTGCGCCTGCGACAATATCTGTTGTGCCATCAAAATCAAGGTCGCCAGGGTTAGCAAGAGCGCTGCCAAATAAGACGCCGTCTGTGAGGGGGCCGGCAAAATCACCCGAAGTGCTGGAGATTTTTGACTTTGAAATGATCTCGCCATCACTTTCCAGAAACAGTATCCATACTGCACCGCGGTCGGTACCGCCATCATTGTCCTGATCAGCACCCGCCGCGATGTCGACAAAGCCATCGCCATTATTATCGCCGATACCAGTCACGGCGCTGCCAAAATGGTCGTTGTCTATGAGGCCGCCATCGAAGTTGCCGTTGTTCTCGGATATTTTTTGTTCGAATCTGACGGTGCCGTCAGCATTCATGAACAGAATCCATACGGCGCCACGTTCAGTGCCGCCGTCATCATCGCCAGTAGCACCCACTGCAATATCTTCGATGCCGTCTGCATCGAGATCGCCAATGCCGGCGATGGAGCTGCCGAAGTAGTCACCATCCTGGAGTGTGCCTTCAAAACTGCCGTCGGTATCAGATATTTTCTGTATCGCATTTACTGTGCCATTCGCGGCAAGAAATAATATCCAGATAGCGCCACGGTCAGTGCCGCCATCATCTGCCAGTCGTGCACCAACGGCAATTTCCGGTATAAGGTCATTGTTGAGGTCACCAATGTTGGCAATGGCACCGCCGAACTGGTCATTGTCTTCCAGAAGGTTGTTGAAAACGACAGCGGTATCCGAGATTTTTGTTGTGAACTGGACCGTACCGTCGGCATTCATGAATAGTATCCATACTGCACCACGGTCGGTGCCGCCATCATCATCCAGTGGTGCACCAACGGCGATATCCAGGATGCTGTCACCGTTAAGGTCACCCAGTTCGGCAACAGCACTGCCGAACTGGTCGTTGTCTTCGAGCCCGGCTGGCAGATTACCCTCGGTATCCGATATCTTCTGTTCAATATCAACCGTACCGTCATCATTCATGAACAACACCCATACTGCACCACGGTCGGTGCCGCCATCGTCATCCAGCGGCGCGCCAACGGCCAGGTCGATAACACCGTCAACCTCCAGGTCGCCGATGTTCGCAACAGCACTGCCGAACTGGTCATTGTCTTCCAGTACACCTTCGAAGTTGCCGGCTGTATCAGATATCTTCTGTGATGATTCAACATCCGTGGTAATTGTTGTCTCCGTGCAACTGCGGCCTGACAACATCAGCCAGGCAAGCACTATAAAGACGATTTTTAGTAGTTTGTTCAAACGCATCGGTTATTGTTTTACAGCATTCAGGGCTGATACCAGTTTATCAATATGTACATGGCTGTGTGCGGCAGACAGCGTGATGCGCAAGCGGGCAGTGCCTTCAGGAACTGTCGGTGGGCGAATCGCCGTGATGAGTATGCCTTGTGTAAGGAGCTGTTCACTCATTTCCACGGTCGCCTGCGTGTCGCCAATGATGACCGGCTGGATTGCTGTCTGGCTATCCATTAGTTCGACACCCGTTTGATAACAACAGTTCCTGAAATACTGGATGTTGTCGTTCAGCTGCTGACGCTGTTGCGGCGTTGATTTAATGATATTCAGACTGGCACGGGTGGCTTCCGCCAGCGCAGGCGGTGACGCGGTTGTATAGACGTAGGTGCGGGCTTTTTGAATCAGCGTTTCAATCAGCTCATCACTGCCTGCAATGAATGCACCGGCCGTACCCAGGGCTTTGCCCAGGGTTGCCATGTACACGGGAACATCCTCTGTTGAAACGCCAAAGTGCTCCAGGGTGCCTTTACCATTGTCGCCGAGCACGCCAAAGCCATGGGCATCATCAACCATGAACCAGGCGTCGTGTTTATTGCATATATTCACAAGCGCCGGTACTTCAGCGATATCACCGTCCATGCTGAATACGCCATCTGTTAACACCAGTTTTTCACCTTGTTTTCTCGATGCAAGTTTTACATCCAGATCATCAGCATCGTTATGCTGGTAACGCATCAGGCGCGCACCCGAAAGCAGGCCGCCATCGAGCAATGATGCATGGTTCAGCCGGTCTTCGAGCACGGTGTCGCCCTTGCCAACCAGTGCCTGTGCCAGTCCGAGGTTTGCCATGTAGCCGGTGGAGAACAACAGTGCGCGTGGATAGCCGGTGAATTCAGCGAGCTCGTCTTCAAGCGCATGATGTGCACGCGAGTGGCCATTAATCAAATGCGCAGCTCCGCTGCCGGCACCGTACTGTTCGATACCGTTGATGAATGCTGCTTTAACTTCGGGGTGATTGGCAAGGCCAAGGTAGTCATTGCTGCAAAAACTGATGACATCTTTGCCATCGATGATCATCTCAGGCTGCTGCGGCCCGTCACTGATACGGCGTTTGCGATAAAGATGGTCAGTTTTGCGCTGTTGCAGTTCTTTATGTAGGTCTTTCAATTCGACTGGGAATTTGATTTTTAATAAAAGAAACTGATGTAACCGCAGAGGCGCAGAGACGCAGAGTTAACACATGTTTTAACAACATATATCTTTTCTCTGCGCCTCAGCGCCTCTGCGGTAAATAAAATAGTCACGCGGTAGCTACTGTGCCCAGATCCTGCGTTGTGGTATCAGCAGTATTAATACCCAGCTTATCGAACAGGATGCGGTCGTGGTTCTCGTCCGGGTTGGTTGTGGTCAGCAACTTGTCGCCATAGAAGATAGAGTTGGCACCGGCGAAGAAACACAGTGCCTGCATTTCATCGCTCATCTCGGTGCGGCCGGCAGACAGCCTGACCCAGGACTCGGGCATGATGATGCGGGCGACGGCAATGGTTCTGACAAAGTCGAGTGCATCGAGTTTTTCAACACCGTGCAATGGCGTGCCTTCGACCTGTACCAGCATATTAATCGGTACACTTTCAGGATGTTTGGGCAGGTTGGCGAGTTGCTGCAGCAGCGATACGCGGTCTTCTTCCTGCTCACCCATGCCGACGATACCGCCACAGCACACATTAATACCGGCATCACGTACGTGTTCCAGTGTATCGAGCCTGTCCTGGTAGGTGCGGGTGGTAATGATATCGCCGTAGTATTCCGGCGAGGTATCAAGGTTATGGTTGTAGTAATCCAGTCCGGCCTGTTTCAGTTTCTGTGTCTGCTGCTGCGTGAGCATACCCAGGGTGACACAGGTCTCCAGTCCCAGCGCGTGTACGGCCTCGACCATTTCGATGACCTTGTCCAGGTTCTTGTCGGTTGGATTGCGCCAGGCCGCGCCCATACAAAAGCGGCTGGCACCATTGTATTTTGCAGCTTTGGCTTTCTCTACAACTTCTTCCAACGGCAGCAGGCGTTCACGTTCAAGCTCGGCATCATTACGCGCGCTCTGCGAGCAATAGGAGCAATCTTCAGGGCAGGCGCCGGTCTTGATGCTGAGCAGGGTGCTAACCTGGACATGATTCGGATCGAAATACTGTCGATGCAGCTTGTGTGCCTGAAACAGCAGGTCATTGAACGGCAGCTCAAACAGTGTGGAGATTTCGGACCTGGTCCAGTCGTGGCGCAGAGAATTCATTCGTATGGGCTAATTGAGTAGAATGGACGCCTATTCTACATGACATGGAGTAATGATGAATATGGACGTTACCAGCCTCAGTGCCGGCCTGCTTCAGCGGCTGATCAGCACTGTTTACCCGCCGCGCTGTGTTTTATGCGGCTCCCCCGGGTTTAATGACATGGACATCTGTGAAGTTTGCTACGGTGACTTGCCGTGGATTGAATCTGCGTGCACACAATGCGCAATCCCGTTGGCCAAACACAGCGGTAATCAGCTCAAGTGCGGTCAGTGCTTGCATAAGCCACCGCTATTCGACCGTAGCGTGAGTTTGTTCAGTTATGAAAAAGAGACAATCACACTGATCCATCAGCTCAAGTTCCACGAGAAGCTGGCTTACTCAAGATTGCTCGGTGGCATGCTTGCCGGCGCAATAGAAAAAAACGCAGCTGAGTTACCCGACTGTATTCTGCCGGTGCCGCTAAATAAAAAACGCTTGAAACAGCGTGGTTTCAATCAATCGATTGAGCTGGCTCGACCCGCCGCAAACACATTCAACATATCTTTGAATATGCATTCAATTAAACGTGTGCGTGATACACCCTCACAAACGGGGCTGGATAAAAAACAGCGTAGAAAAAATATTCGTGCTGCTTTTGAAATCGTTGATCCATTAAGCGCACAACACGTAGCTATTGTTGATGATGTTGTAACCACAACATCCACCGTAAATGAACTGGCGCGACTATTGAAACGGGCAGGGGTCAGGCGTGTTGATGTGTGGAGTATTGCAAGGGCTGTTTAAAAGCGTTTGAGCATAGAATCGCAGATATTATAGAGTACGTAAATGTTGTATCGGCCGGTTGAGCTGACATGTTCATTGTGGCAGATGCTGTTATTTTGCAGGTGGTTTTTCCAGCCAGTCGGCAACAACTTCAACCAGTTGTTCTTCCCTGTCATCAAAGAAATGATTGGAGCCTGCAACTTCTACCTGGGTGTAGTTTTTATTGCCGGCTTTTTTCGCGGCCTGGGCACGGGCATCGATGCTTTTGATTATGCCTTCAAGGTCGTCATCACCGTATATATCTAATATGGGCACATTGATTTTTTCCAGCGCCTTGATGCTGTTCATGCGAGGGTCATCCGCAAAGGACGCCATACCGATGGCAACAAAGCCCTTGATATTTTGTTTAGACGTAGAGAGGTAATAAGCGGTCATTGCTGCACCCTGGCTGTGGCCAATCAGTACGATTTCTTTTGAGCCGTTTTTCTTCAGGTATTCAATGGCTGCATCGATGCGCGGTGCAACTTCATCATACAGCGGGGCGTATTCATTATATTCAGCTTCATTCGGCAGTATCGGCATCTGGATCGACAGGGTGTTCCAGTCGTGTTCGGTCAGGCCAACACGCAGCGGTTGTATGACTTGCTGCCAGTCAGGATGGATGCCGGTGCCGTGCATGACGATGACTGCACGGCCTTTGTCTTCCCCGGCTTCGGTATAGATGCCAAGGAATTCGCTGGTGCCGTCATTGAGCCAGATGGCTTCGCCATCGAGTATGGCATCCACTACCTGGTCAGCCCAGCGTTTTTCCTTGGCCAGGTCTGATGCCTGGATGGCGGTGGAAAAAACCAGAATGATTGAGAGAAGGATTTTGCTTAGCTTGTTCATGTAATTTTTCCAAATTGATAGTCGAGTACAACACCAATGAATATGACCATGCCGAACCAGTTATTGTTCAGAAATGCCTGAAAACATTTTTCAGGGTCTCTGTCCTTGATCAGGTATTGCTGCCATATGGCCAGCACGCTTGCTGCGACAACACCGCTGTAATAAAAACCACTGAGCTCAGCGCGTTGGCCTATCAAAACCAGGGCCATGATCAACATGGCCTGGATGACACCGATAATCTTTTTATCCAGCGGGCCAAACAGTATGGCGGTGGATTTTACCCCGATTTTCAAATCATCGTCGCGATCAGCCATGGCGTACATGGTGTCGTAAGCGGTGGTCCATAATACGGTCGCTAAAAACAGCAGCCATGTTAACGGTGTCAGCTCGTTGGCCTGGGCAGTGAAGGCCATGGGCACGGTCCAGCCAAATGCTGCGCCGAGATGAACCTGTGGCAGAAAATGGTAACGTTTCATAAACGGGTAGCTCGCTGCCAGCACCACCCCGACCAGTGACATCATAATGGTGAGCTTGTTCATCAGCAGCACCAGGCCGAAGGCGCAAATACTGAGCACAGCGAATACGACCAGCGCTTCTTTTTCGCTGACTTTGCCGCTGACAATCGGGCGGTCTTTAGTGCGGGCTACGCTGCCATCGATGTCTCTGTCGGCATAATCATTGATGGCGCATCCGGCTGAACGCATCAGAATGACGCCCATGAAAAATACAAACAGAACCAGGGGGTCGGGCCAGCCCTGTGCGGCAATCCACAGCGAGATCATGGTCGGCCATAGCAGCAATAAAATACCTATGGGTTTGTTTAAACGCACAAGTATTGCGTATTGCTCAAGGCGCTCCATTACCTTTGAATTGGCTGCCCTGGTAATTTGCTCATCGGTGTATGTGGTCACTGCACTGACGACGGCATTGTTGCTGATTTTCTCTACCAGTCCTGAAATACCGGCTTTGATTTTTTCCGGTTTGAGCATTAACAGGCCGTGATCGATCTTGTCCATGACCGGGTGATGCGCGGCCCTGTCCAGCAGGGTGTTGAACTTGTCGAGTGCCTGTTTCGCAGTTGCAGATAGATTCATAGGCCGGATTTTACATTAACTTCATTGACAGCAGAGAGCGCAGAATTGTACTTGCACCCATGGGGCAAGTTTGCATAACTCTGTAGCACTTTCTTGCCTGTGGAATACCAGTCGTTTAATGTAGCTCTATGGCGATCAGAAAATTCGAACAATATACCCCGGAAATAGCCGAGACTGCTTTTGTTGATGAGAGTGCGGTAGTAACCGGGAATGTGGTTATCGGCGCGGACAGCTCTGTCTGGCCAATGTGTTCCGTGCGTGGCGATATTCACTCGATACGCATCGGTGAACGTACCAATATTCAGGATGGCAGTATCCTGCATGTTACCCATGACAGTGAGTTTGCACCGGGTGGAAATGCGCTTTCGATAGGCAGTGATGTCACTGTGGGCCACAATGCCGTGGTTCATGCCTGTACCGTGGAGGACCTGTGTCTGATCGGCATGGGATCAGTGTTGCTTGACGGGTCTGTCGTCAGGGCTGGTGCGATTGTTGGTGCTGGATCGCTGGTACCCCCGGGTAAGGAACTGGAGGGTGGCTA
Source organism: uncultured Thiotrichaceae bacterium (assembly GCA_964600755.1). GTDB lineage: Bacteria > Pseudomonadota > Gammaproteobacteria > SZUA-229 > SZUA-229 > JABDQW01. The sequence continues at coordinate 38,581 of CAZRKQ010000077.1, read as the reverse complement.
TCTCTGGCTGGGCAGTCCGGTAAAACAGGTACGGAAACTGACAGAGGATGAAAAAGCCTTCCTCGAGTATTCATCCGCGCACTATGTGGACCTGAAAAACCGCCATAAAACATAAACCGATCCCGTACCCCCGGCAACAGCTCAATCAGTCTCTGCATTGAAAATGCATTCTGTCGGTTCTTCATAGTCTTACCAGGCGGCTGTACTACACTCGGGGTAACTATCACTTCGCCCCCCGGTGCATTTTAAGTGCCTGATAAAAAAAGCAATAATCTAAATGTTAGCGACTTGCAAGAAAGTCTTTTGCATCGAGAGGTGGAAATTGATCTGCTGCAGCAAACATTTACAGATATTGGCAGCGAACTGGATCTGGATAAGGTGTTCCAGATCGTTGCTGAACGTGCCCGCGAGCTGGTCAAGGCCGAAACGCTGCTGATTCCTATCCTCGATGAAAATTGCGAAACCTATACTTACCGGGCCGGCGCTGGAAAAAATATCGACGAGATAGTGGACGACGCTTTGCCGCTGGATTTTGGTGTTTGTGGCTGGGTATGGAAACACAAGAAAGCCTGGTGGCGGGGTGTGCTGGATGAGCTTGATGATGAAGAGCGCAATCGCTGGGAGAAAGAGGCTGGAACACTGATACTGGTGCCGATGCAGGGAAAGAAGCATTTTCTCGGCGGTATCTCTGCAATCAACAAGATCGGCAAGCAAGAATTTACCCGCAGGGACCTGAACCTGTTGACCATGTTCGCCGGTATCGTTTCCATTGCCATTGAGAATGCGATGGCAGTGAAGCAGATGGAAGAAACCAGCAAGTTGAATGAAGACTACCGCCGCCGCCTGAAGATTATGAACAAGCAGTTACTCGAGAGTAACAGGGAGCTTGAGTTTCATGCGTTATATGATCCATTAACGTCATTACCGAATCGCTCACTGTTCAGGGACAGGCTTACTCGAGGTATTTCACTCGCTGAATCCAGCAGCAGCCAGTTGGGACTGCTATTGATCGATCTTGACCGCTTCAAGGATATCAACGATGCGCTGGGGCACGATAAAGGCGATTATTTGTTAAAAGAAATTGCGTTATTGTTGCAGCAATATGTACATCCCCATGACACGTTCGCGCGCCTTGGCGGTGATGAGTTTGCAATGATATTGCCGGACAGTAACAAGAAGGTAATTGCTGATAGAGCGAATGCTTTACTCAAGGCGCTTGAAAAGCCTTTCAATATCCATGGTTCAACGATTACCGTCAGCGCGAGTATAGGTATTACGGTATACCCTGAGCATGGTGATAATGTAACGGACATGCTGAGTCGGGCTGATTCAGCAATGTACAGCGCGAAGAAATCGAAACAGGGTGTGATGCTTTATGAGCCCACCAATGATCATTCGCCGCTGGGTCACCTGACGATGGTGACGGATTTACGCAAGGCATTATCCAGGGGAGAGTTTGAGCTCTATTATCAACCGCAGATCAATCTCAAAACAAACGAGATTGTTGCTGTAGAGGCACTGGGGCGCTGGATGCATTCTCGTTATGGCATGGTAAATCCGGATGTGTACATAAGTAAGCTGGAGCAGATAGGCCTTATCGAAAAATACACAACATGGGCCATCGAGACGTCACTTAAGAATGCGATTGAATGGAGAGATAGCGGCCGCCAACTCAAGGTGTCTGTAAATATTTCAGTAACGGATTTACTCAGTCCTGAATTCGAGGGGCGTCTTGATGCGCTGGTCGGATCAAGGGAATATGGCGAACTGCTGACCTTTGAAATCACCGAGAACCTGTTTTTGTCAGAGTATGACCGGTTGATCGAGGTGCTGGAATATATACGCTACCTGGGAATCGCACTATCAATAGACGATTTTGGTACCGGCTACTCATCGTTGAGCCGGTTGAAAAGACTCCCCGTCAGTGAATTGAAAATTGACCAGTCATTCATCAAGGATATGGAACAGTCACAGAATGATGAAGTAATTGTGCATTCAACTATCGAGCTTGCGCACAACCTGGGATTGTCAGTGGTGGCAGAAGGTGTTGAAAACAGTAAAACGCTGAATCGCCTGGCTGTGCTCGGTTGCGATACTGCACAGGGTTTTATTATCAGTGAGGCTTTATCACTTGAGCAGTTAAATGCGTTGCTTGACGACTCGCAAGTGAAAGTAAGTTAACTTGTAATAGTCAGGATTTAATCTGACAGTCAGTGTCATATTAACTCAAACCCAGAAGAAATTTACTCTCGCAGAGGCGCAGAGAACGCAAAGGTAACATCTATTATTTTTGTTCAATCTGAACATATTGTTTTAGTTTTATTCATCTATCTTTGCGCGTTCTGCGCCTCTGCGAGAGAACAAGACGTTAAAACTCCAACATAGACTGGTTTTCAGCCATGCGAAAACCGACAGCAACTGTGAGATTAAGTCTGAACTACTGCTATTAACTCACAGTTAGCGATTGACCGTTAAGTTTTGCCCAGGGCTTCGATTACCTGCTTTGTTTCTGGTTCACAGCCTCGCCATATACGAAAAGACTCCGCAGCCTGTTCGACCAGCATGCCTTTGCCGTCAACTACATGTTTCGCCCCTTGTTGTTGTGCCCAGCGCATAAACGGAGTTGGCTCGGTTGCATACATCATGTCATAGCAGAATGTATCTTCATTGATAAGTGTTGCCGGTAATGACGGCAGTTCTCCACTTAGACTTGCCGATGTTCCATTAATGATGATGTCGTAACTGTTTGTGCCAAATTCATCAAGACCACAAGCCTTGATATTGCCAAGCCCGGAAAAATCTTTAGCGAGTTGCACTGCTTTTTCTTTAGTTCGATTTGCAATTGTTAACGAAGCAGGTTTGCAGGAAAGCAGCGGTTCGATGACGCCGCGTACCGCGCCTCCGGCACCGACTATAAGAATGTTCTTGCCTTCGAGTTGAAGCATATGGTTCCTGCTAAGGTCTCGAGTAAGGCCGATACCATCCGTATTGTCGCCAAAATAATCACCTGCTCCATTAATGACCAGGGTATTAACAGCGCCCGCGCGCTCAGCTCGTTCACTGCGATGTGTTGCCAACTGCCATGCGTCCTGTTTGAACGGTACAGTTATGTTGAGGCCTTTGCCATTGTTTTCAGCAAAGCGTGCTACCGCATTATTGAAATCGCCCGGTTCAACCAGTTCAGCTGTATATACCAATTGCTGTCCGGTTTGCTCGGCAAAGCAGGCATGGATGAATGGGGATTTGCTGTGCTCAATCGGGTTACCGAAAACCGCATAACGGTCAATGCTGTCTGACATCTGGCTGCTCAGTAGATTAGCTGTTCAACCACTCAGCCACAGTTTTGGCATAGTAGCTAAGGATGCCATCAGCGCCGGCGCGTTTGAATGAAAGCAGTGACTCCAGCACGGTGGCTTTCTCGTCGAGCCAGCCGTTTTGTGCGGCGGCCTTCAACATCGCGTATTCACCGCTGACATGATAGACGTAGGTTGGTACTTCGAAAGTGTCTTTTACTCTGCGAACGATATCAAGATAGGGCATGCCGGGTTTCACCATAAACATGTCGGCGCCCTCACTGATGTCCAGTTCGACTTCACGCAGTGCTTCATCGGAATTGGCCGGGTCCATCTGGTAGCTGTACTTGTTACCGGCGCCAAGGTTGGCGGCGGAGCCAACGGCATCACGGAACGGGCCATAGAAACTGGAGGCATATTTGGCGGAGTAGGCGAGGATAAGTGTGTGAATATAGCCTTCTACTTCCAGGGCTTCCCTGATAGCGCCGATACGACCATCCATCATATCGGACGGCGCGACCACGTCAGCGCCGGCCTCGGCATGTGAAAGAGCCTGTTTGACCAGCACATCGACCGTTTCATCATTGAGTACATAACCGGTGTCATCGAGCAGCCCGTCCTGGCCGTGAGACGTGAACGGGTCCAGTGCCACATCAGTGATGACGCCAAGATCAGGGTGACTTTGTTTAAGTGCCCTGACGGCCCGTTGTGCAAGCCCGTCCGGGTTGTAGGCTTCGGCGGCATCGTCAGACTTTTTGGCTTCACCGGCCACCGGAAATAATGCGATTGCGGGTATGCCAAGTTGTACGCATTGGCCGGCCTCTATGAGTAGCTGGTCAATGCTGACACGCTCGATGCCTGGCATGGATGGTACCGCTTCGCGCTGATTTTCGCCCTCTATTACAAACATCGGATAGATTAGATCATCAACATGAAGATGATTTTCACGCATCAGGCGTCGTGAGAATTCATCACGCCGCATGCGTCGCATGCGTATAGCTGAAAATGAGCCGTTGTTGGACACAGTGTGCTCCACAATCATTAACGAATGGAGTATTGTACCAGCCTCTGTGTAATCAAGCATATCTGGAGAAATCTGGCATGAAAGTGCTTATACGAAGTGTTTTGTTAGTCCTGTGCCTGTCATTTTCATCTGCAAATGCAGACTCCAGCGTCTTTGCTATCAGTGTCGATAAGCCGATCGCCGAGATCTACGACAAGGTATACAAAAGTCTTGAAGATGCGCGTTTTTATGTGGTTTTAGAGCCGAATATTGGCAAGAATCTGTCGGCTTTTGCCGAGCGCTGGGGGGATCAATATAACAGGAGCAAGCTCACCGCGATACGCAGTATGGTGTTCTGTAATGGCTGGTATGCAAACCAGGTCAGCAATAAGGACCCCGGTATGCTTGCATTTTGTCCGCTGCGTATGACGCTCATCGAAAAAGGTGGCAAGACGACGGCACTGTTTGCACGGCCAACGGTGATCGCGGCAGACAGCCCGGCAAGAGACATACTTGCAGAGCTGGAACACGAGGTGATTGCTGCGATCAAAAAGGGCATGAACTAGCGGCGCTGTGCAGCGCATGTTCAAGCTGCATGCTGCATGCTGCCGGCTGTGGCCGGCATTTTTGTGCTTGTTTTCGGGCAGATATTGCCGTAATCGCTGGTAAATCAATGATTTTCTGACTATATAAATGTTTATCGTCACAGGGATTGTGGCGTGTTCTAAATGTGACCTAATCCCGAGTGTTCCGCCGTAATTCCATATGTCTATGACAGCTACATAGCTTATGGGTTAATTGCCCATGGAGGTCGCATTTGATGCCCGATATAAATACTAAACAACGTATTTTGCTGGTCGAAGAATCGGCAACATTGCGCTACATACTGGGCAAAATTCTACAAAAACAGGGCTTTGAGCTGCTCTCAGTCGATTCGTTCGTTTCAGCCATCGATACACTGCAGAATGTGACACTTAACCTGGATGGCATCATTGTTGGCTGGCCGAATTACGAACACTTTGAAGAGTCCACGCAGCTGCTGGTATTGCTCGACAGGGAGCCTTACAGCGAAATACCGGTAATACTGTTATCCAACGATGCCGAAGTCGAGCTGCTCAACTGGATGAGTACACGCAAGAAAACCGCATTAGTTCCCTGGGAGAATTATCAGGAAGTCACCACCTCACTGCATACCTTGCTTACGCCAGGGTCGGAACATTTTGAGGAATGGCGCCATACCTTCAGAGGTGAAGAACAAACACGTGTATTGTTTGTCGATGACTCGAAAAGTATTCGCACCTATTACAAGCGACTGCTGGAGAGAAACGGATACGAGGTAGAAATAGCTGAGTCCGTTAAACAGGCTTACAACATTGCTATCAACAATCAATTTGATATAGCTATCGTTGATTATTTCATGCCTGATGAAAATGGCTATGTGCTATGTCAAAAATTACGTGATGATGAACGTACTGAAAATATTCGTACAGCTGTGATAACAGGAACATATCTGGATTCAGTTATACGCGATTGTTTGCAGGCAGGTGCAGTCGAATGCATGTTCAAAAATGAGGCTGAAGAGTTGTTCCTGGCAAGATTGTCTGCCATGCGTCGTTTCATCGAAGTGCAGAATTCAATTGAGCAGCAGCGTGAACGTCTACAGGCTATTCTTGAATCGGTTGGAGAGGGTGTATACGGCGTTGATAATGATGGACAGCTCACATTTGTCAATCATGCAACATTAAAAGTGCTGGGCGCCGATGATGATAGCTCGTTGATAGGTGCAAGTGCTTACAATGCCCTGCATTACACGGATGAAGACAATCATAGTAATGACCAGCTGCGTGATGCGTACGGAAAAGATGCCAAATTGCGCTGCTGGGAAACAAGTTTCAAACATTACTCGGGCAAACCTGTTCCTGTTGAATGCACCGTTTTTCCATTAAAACTCCATGGCAAACAGGACGGCTCCGTTATTGCATTCAGAGATATATCCAACCAGAAAATGCTGGAAGAAAAACTGCGCTGGCAAGCAACGCATGATCACCTGACTGAGTTGTATAACCGGCGCTATTTTGAAACCAGTCTTGAGAAGGAGATCAGGGAGTCGCAGCGCACCGGAATTATGAGTGCAATGGTGTACATTGATCTCGATCGATTTAAATATGTTAATGACACTGCCGGGCATGAAACCGGTGACAAGATGCTGTTGGAAATCAGCCGGGTGTTAACCAAGATCCTGCGCAGAAGCGATGTCATGGCGCGCATAGGTGGAGATGAATTTGCAATTCTGCTGAAGAATGTAGATTCATCATTGGCTGTCAAGCTTGCTAACGAGTACAGGTCGGCGCTCAATAGTATCAGCGTAAATGGTAATCAGCATACCTATCATGTACACGCCAGCTTTGGCGTTGCCATGATGGATGATGAGGCCATGACCGCAGGCGATCTTATGGCGAATGCTGATATTGCATGTCATATTGCCAAGCGTATGGGCAGAAACCAGTCTCATTTATATGACCAGGCCAGCGATGAGCGTAATGTAATGGGAACCGAGCTTGGCTGGTCTTCACGTATTCGTGCTGCACTCGACAACGATAGTTTTGAGTTGCATTACCAGCCGATTATGTCAATGGCAGACTTAAATCTGAATAATTTACCGGCACAGGACGGTTCTATATGGCAGACCCACTTAAGCAATAATGACAACTCGTTCCACTATGAGGTGCTGGTGCGTATGCTTGGCGATGATGACGAGTTATATTATCCAAGCTCGTTTATGCCGACTGCGGAACGTTTCAACTTGATGATGGAACTGGATATGTGGGTCATCGAAAATGCCCTGCAAGCGCTAGTGGCTACTGGTAGCCCTAAAGGCAAGGTGACGTTGTCAATAAACCTGTCGGGGCATTCGCTTGATGATGATGATGCGCAGAGCAGGATTATCGCCCTGTTGCAGAAATATAATGTACCTCCCAGCTCTGTAGTATTTGAAATTACTGAAACCAGTGCGATAGCAAACCTCGAACAGGCCAATCGCTTTATTCGTGAATTGTGCGCAATAGGCTGCCGCTTCTCGCTGGATGATTTCGGTTCGGGATTCTGCTCGTTTGCACAGCTCAAGAACCTGCCAACAAATCTGGTTAAGATCGATGGGCAGTTCGTGAAGAATATGGCGCGTGGTGCCACTGATCGCGCTATCGTAACGGCGATGAATGATGTTGCTCATTCACTTGGGCGCTACACCGTTGCAGAATATGTCGAAAGTCCTGAAGTTGTGAGATTGTTGAAGATATGTGGTGTTGACAAGCTACAGGGTAATTATATTTCACACCCGTTACACGAACTTCCACACGATAACGTGGTTAATCTGCGCAAACGCGCAAGCTCTGAGTAATAATTACTGACTAGCCTAGCCAGTCGGTTGCCTTGAGATAGGTCTGGTAAAGGTCGGCTTCGGCGCTACCGGGTTCCGGTTTCCAGTTGTATCGCCAGTTCACGACAGGCGGTAATGACATCAGGATCGATTCTATCCGCCCCCCTGATTGCAGGCCAAACAGTGTTCCTCGGTCATATACCAGGTTGAACTCAACGTAACGCCCACGCCTGTATAACTGGAAACTGCGTTCGCGCTCACCGTACTCTGTGTTTTTACGCTTCTGTACGATCGGCAAATAAGCCTTGAGATAATGGTCACCAACGCTCTGCATGAATGCAAAGCATTGATCGAAACCGCCCTCGTTCAAATCATCAAAGAATAAACCGCCGATACCACGCGGTTCGTTACGGTGTTTGAGAAAGAAATACTCATCACACCATTTTTTATAACGCTGGTATACATCAGGACCAAAACTTTCACAGGCATCGCGCGAAATATTATGCCAGTGTACACAGTCGTCCCTGTTGCCGTAGTAAGGTGTGAGATCGAAGCCGCCGCCGAACCACCATATCGGGTCACTGCCTTCTATTGTTGCAATAAAAAAGCGAACGTTGGCGTGTGAAGTAGGCACGTACGGGTTATGTGGATGAATAACCAGTGATACTCCCAGGGCTTCAAATTCGCGGCCGGCAAGTTCAGGTCTGTGTGCAGTAGCTGATGCAGGCAGTTCGTTACCCTGAACATGCGAGAAGTTAACTCCGGCCTGCTCAAACACAGCGCCATTGGTCAGCACGCGGGTGAGGCCGCCCCCGCCCCCGTGCTCACGTTGCCACTCATCATGAATAAAATCTTCCTGACCATCTTCTGCTGCCAGGCTATTACATATATTTTCCTGCAGGTCTAACAGGTATTTTTTTACTGTGTCGACGTCAGGCGTGTTGTTTGAACTCATGTTATCCCCGCAGTAGTCGCCTGCCTTTCAGCTCGCGAATGATTGATGGTCTGCCACTGCAATTATGATTGGATATGAGCATGGCATCAACAAGGCCATCGAAATAGCGATGTAGTTGAAGAGGTGATATTGCCGGTTTTTTCCCTGCCGGATTAGCACTGGTGGAAACCAGGGCATGACCAAGCTGGTCACATAAACGCATCACCAGTGGATGAGTACTCACCCGAATGGCAATAGTTTGATGCCCACCGGTGATCCATGCCGGCGCCGTGCTTTTTGCCGGCACTATCCAGCTGGTAGGCTGGTCTTCGCCAACAATGGCCGCGCGTTTATTGCGGTCACTGACATCGATCAATGCATCAAGCTGCTGCAGATGAGAAGCGAGTAATATCAGCCCCTTGCGTGTATCTCTGCCTTTGAGGACATTTATATTATTAACTGCTTCGGCGCATAGTGGGTCACAGCCAAGTCCATAAACTGTTTCAGTAGGGTATGCTATTACGCCGCCTTGTCGAACACAGTGTATCGCATAGCGAATTGCAAATTCGGTGGCCATGCTCGCGGAGTGACCTTAAGACTTTTTCTTAACGGTTTTTTTCTTTGCCGCCTTCTTCCTGGCGGTCTTCTTATTGGCTGTTTTTTTCTTTGCGGCTTTCTTCTTGGGCGCGGCTGTTTTTACGGTTTCTTTTTTGACGGCCTTCTTCTTTCGCCCTTTGCGCTCGGGTGCTGCGGCGAGCAGTTCTTCGCATTCCTGCAACGTTAGCGACTTGGGTTCCTTGCCCTTGGGGATCTTGGCGTTTTTCAGCCCATTGGTAATGTAAGGGCCGTAGCGTCCATTGAGAACCTCTATGTCAGTTCCCTCAAACGACTTGATGTGCTTGTTGGCGTCAAACTCTTTCTTTGCCCTAACCAGCTCCATCGCCTGTTCATGAGTGATGTTATAAGGATCAATTCCCTGGTCCTGGTAGGCCTTGTTGATGGAAACAAACAAGTTGTCATACTTCACATAGGGACCAAAACGCCCATAATTGGTGCTGAGCTTTTCACCCTCGGGCATTTCACCAAGGTCGCGCGGTAAAACAAACAGCTCCAGATAATTGTCCTCGGTGACTTCGACCATTTTCATGCCGGGACGCAGGCTGGCAAATTGCGGCTTTTCTTCGTCGTCCTTATCGCCAATCTGCACGAATGGTCCGTAGGGTCCCATGCGAACAGTGACTGGTTTGCCGGTTTTCTTGTCCGTGCAGATAAATTTGGATTGTGCCACTTCGGCGCGGCTGACGTTGGCGTCCTTGTCTTCAACCTGGGTGATGAATGGTTCCCAGAATTTGCGCATTAACGGGACCCACTCTTCTTCACCGCGCGACACGCTGTCGAGCTCATCTTCCAGATTTGCAGTGAACTCATAATCTACATACTTACTGAAGTGCTCGGTAAGGAAGCCATTCACGATGCGGCCGATGTCTGTCGGTGTGAAGCGCCGGCTTTCAAGTTCGACATAAGAGCGGTTGACCAGCGTTGAAATAATGCTGGCATATGTTGAAGGGCGGCCAATGCCATATTCTTCAAGTGTTTTAACCAGGCTGGCTTCAGTGAACCTCGGCGGCGGCTGGGTAAAATGCTGGTCGCTGCGTATGTCCAGCAGTTTGATTGTTTCACCTTCTTCCATTTCAGGAAGAATTTTGTTTCGGTCTTCGCCCCTTCTGTCATCGTCGATGTCTTCTGTATATACCTTCATGAAGCCAGGGTGCTTAATGGTTGAGCCATTCGCACGGAATGTATTGCTCTCACCGCAGCCGAGATCGACGGTAACTGTATCCAGTATGGCGTGAATCATCTGGCAAGCCATGGTGCGTTTCCAGATTAGTTCATACAGGGCGGACTGGTCTGCACTCAAATAGGACTTTATTTCAGCAGGCAGGTGGCGCGCTGAAGTGGGCCGAATCGCTTCATGCGCTTCCTGCGCATTCTTTGCTTTGGTTTTATATGCACGGGGTGCTTCGGGCAGATAATCCTTGCCATAGCTTTCTTCAATCAGCTGACGTAATTCGCCTAATGCTTCATTAGCCAGGCTGACTGAATCGGTACGCATATAGGTAATCAGGCCAACTGTCTCGCCGCCGATATCAATGCCTTCATACAGCTGCTGTGCAGTGCGCATGGTGCGCTGTGCAGTAAAACGTAGCTTGCGTGCGGCTTCCTGCTGCATGGTTGATGTTGTGAACGGTGGATTCGGGTTGCGCCGGGCTTCTTTCTTCTTGACCAGGTCAACGTTAAGCGTTCCAGCTGCCGAGTTTAATAATGAATCCCTGGCCGCCAGGGCATCCTTTTCGTTAGTGAAGGTAAATTTTGTTTTTTCAGATGCTTTTTCACCTTCTTTCTTGATCTGCTTATCAATAACCTTTTCGTTGTCGAATACCGTAAGGCGAGCAATGAAGGGCTGGTCATTTTTTTCTACATCGGCAGCTATGGTCCAGTATTCTTCTTCATTGAAATCTTCAATTTCCTGCTCGCGTTCAACAATCAGCCTCAGCGCAGGGCTTTGTACGCGTCCTGCTGACAGGCCGCGCTGAACCTTTTTCCACAACAGCGGCGACAGGTTAAAGCCAACGAGGTAATCAAGTGCGCGCCTGGCCTGCTGCGCGTTTATTAGATCGCTGGACAATTCGCGCGGGTTTTCAATAGCATCCTTGATGGCGCGCTTGGTGACTTCATTAAAGACGACACGGTGCACATCTTTTTTATCAAGCACACCATCGTCTTTGAGTAATTCATACAGGTGCCAGGAGATGGCTTCCCCTTCGCGGTCCTGGTCAGTCGCGAGGTAGAGTGCGTCGGCTTTTTTCAGCGCTTTCTTGATTGCATTGATATGCTTTTCGTTTCTTTCAATGACTTCATATTTCATTGCGAAGTCGTGATCCGGGTCTATGGCACCTTTTTTAGGGATTAAATCGCGCACATGACCATATGATGCGAGTACCTTGAAATCCCTGCCAAGGTATTTCTCGATTGTTTTCGCTTTTGCGGGGGATTCGACAATAACGAGATTAGTGCTCATGCTGTCTTATCAAGTCGCCTGAGAAAATGAGAATGGTTTGTGTTTACTGAATATAGTCTACAATTTCGTCAAACATGATACTTTCCATCCATGCGAATGCATTTTCTTCGCCAGGATGGCTATGCAGGACAATCAGCACAATCCATTTAAGTTGTTCAGTATCAAGTTCGTTGTCCAGTGCGATGACACGATCGAGTATCAGCTCACGCGTGACAGGTGTCAGTATACCTGCCTGTTCAAGGTAGATCAGAAAGCCCAGGGATTCTTCATTCAACACGGCCTTCTCTTCATCGCTGAATACACGAATGCTTGACTGGTTTATCGGGGCATAGTGGCCGCCATCCTGGATGGTGGCCAGGTCTTCCAGCCAGTCAAATGCCTTGTCGATTTCATTATTCTGAAATCCCATCTCTTCAAGCCGGATGGCTACATCATCACGCTCGTCCAGGGTATCGTTTTCATCACCCAGAAAACGCTCAAACAGAAACATCAGAACGTCGACAACGGATTGTTTGATTACCATTATTATTAACCTTTTATTGGAGAATCGTTGACGATTCCCCATGGTTGAGTCTCGAAAACAGCTGTTATGCCACGCGGGTATACAGTCCGCTCTCACTGACGACGCAGCCTTCCAGTTCCAGTATCAACAGCATGGAAGCCACTTCCGAGGCTGCAAAACCACTGCGATCGACAAGCTCGTCGATCGGCACGGGTTCATATGCGAGGCATTTGAGCAGTTTTTGGTGATCCGGGTCAAGTGCCTGTGAAGATTGATTTTCGGCCACGGGTCCGGCCTGGGGTGTTAGCTGGAGGGGTAATTCAGCGGGCAGCAGGGCGGATATTTCTTCCAGAATGTCGTCTGCAGTCTCCACCAGTTTGGCGCCCTGGCGTATCAATTGGTGGCATCCGCGTGCCAGGGGGTTGTGTATGGAGCCTGGTATCGCAAAAACCTCACGGTCTTGCTCCAGTGCATGTTTTGCAGTTATCAGGGAGCCGCTTTTCAGTGCAGCTTCTACCACAAGCGTGCCCAGGGACAGCCCGCTGATAATACGGTTGCGGCGGGGGAAATAGGCCTTCAGCGGCGCTGTGCCTAGCGGATGCTCGGAAACGATGGCGCCATTAAGGCTGATGTCCTCAGCCAGTCTGCGGTGCTCTGCTGGATAGACAATGTCCAGTCCGTGTGCCACCAGCGCCACCGTGCCTGCAATACCCTGCAGTGCCCCCTCATGGCAGGCTGCATCGATGCCCCTGGCAAGCCCGCTGGTAATGGTAATACCAGCCTGTGACAGGTGCCTGGCAAATTCCATCGCGGTTTTACGCCCCGAGGCTGTGGGCGTTCTGCTACCGACCATGGCCAGTTGGGGCAATTGCAGAAAATCGGGATCACCACGGACAAATAGCAGGGGAGGCGGTGCCGGGATTTTCTTTAGCCGCTCGGGATAGCGTGCATCATGAAATGTAATGACGTGATGATCATCGTGTTGCAGCCACTGCAGATCAGGTTCGATCAGTTCGCTAGCTGGTGCCAGAATAGCCCTGCTCGTGTCAGCTTTCAGACCCAGTTTTACAAGGCTGCCCGGGCTGGCCGCAAGCACCTGTGTCGGTGAGCCGAAAACATTGAGTAAATGATGGAATTGATCCGGCTGCAAGCCGGGCACCCGCGATAATGCGAGCCAGTTATCGATATTATTCATCCTTGAACAGTGTAGCGTTATTTGGGTGTTCTAACCATATCGTTTTCGTGTATGACGCGTGTCGATTCCAGCACCAGCCCATAGCTGACAGCATCAAATGTACGGAAGATCATCATCAGGCCACTGCGTACATCAGGCAGGTCGAGATCGACCTTCTTGTTGACCCTGCTGTAGTGGTCACGTACTGTCGTACCCTTGGTATAGATGGCCAGCAAATTCCCGCTTTCAAGGCCATCACGGCTGCCCTTGTTAATTACAGCAACCTGGAGCTTGGCGATACCGAACAGGGCGTCAGGCAGATGGATGATCTTGCCCTCTAGATCGCGGTCCGGCAGCCTGGGGAAGTAGAGGTTGTCTATCTTACTCTTGTCGGTAGGCAGCAGGCGGTCACCGAAAAGGACTTCACGCTGAGTAAAGGTGAGTTCGCCGACAGCAGGATCACCGTAGGTATTGATCAGGACTTCCCCGGCATAAATCGCTTCATATCCCAGAACTTTTTTGGTATCGGGATCTATCAGTTTTTCCCCCTCGCGTACAACCGTGTAACGCACACGTTCTTTGTCTATTTCACCGCGGATATAGACTCGATTGCCCTGACCCAAAATCAGGTGTTTATCGTCACTGCCGAGAATATAAGGTGCGTCCTTGAGTTCGTCCTTTGTGACGACGCGCGGTTTGCTCAGGAACTGGCGAATGGCATCACCGGGGATGGTGTCTATGCTGGCCTCGATGTCTTCTGAACGAATCGAAGGCGACAATCTCACGACAGGCAGAGGACCGGCGTCATCAGATACAACCGTTGTACCCTGCTGACCTGGCTGAACTGCCTGACCTGGCTTGCCAACCACGATACGCGGCTGGCCGTCGACATAGATTAAAGTCAGGATATCGCCCGGAAATATCAGGTGCGGGTTTTGTACCTGTGGATTCTGGTACCAGATTTCAGGCCAGAACCATGGGTCCTTCAGAAACAGACTGGCAATATCCCACAAGGTGTCTCCCTTCTGCACAATATATTGTCGGGGGTGATTGACCTTGACGCTGGCTGTTACTGCCTGCTGCGGTTCGGCTTCAACGATGGTTCCTATTTGCGGTTCCGGCTCGATATAGGCTGCATCCTCTTTTGTTGAAGACGATGAGCAGCCGAATAGCCCGGCGGCCAGCAACAGGGTTACAATGTGTGTTCTCAATTTGTGCACGCAAACAGGGGTGACGGATATTTTCATTATTATTGTTATCCCTATGGATAATCCGTGGTTTTCAATAGTTTAGTTGATAAACTTCCGTTTTGAAGCAAGTATGCACAGATTGTAGCAGAAATAGCCGATATCGCTGTTTCTGTAAAAATTTAGACCGAGATAGTTATGGCAATACTGGAAATTCTGCATTATCCCGACAAGCGCCTGCGTACAGTGGCAGAGCCTGTTGATGTAGTTGACGATTCAATTCGTACCCTGGTCGATGATATGCTCGAGACGATGTACACAGCACCTGGCATCGGGCTGGCGGCGACGCAGGTGAATGTGCACAAACGAGTTCTGGTGATGGACCTGAGTGAAGACAGGAATGCACCCTTGTGTTTGATTAACCCTGAAATTATTAATAGTGAAGGTGTCGAGCAAACCGAAGAAGGCTGTTTGTCGGTGCCCGATATTTACGAGACTGTAGAAAGAGCTGAGCGCGTTACCGTCAAGGCGCAGGGTAAAGATGGAAAAGAATTTACGCTGGAAGCCGATGGCTTGTTGGCAGTGTGTATTCAGCACGAAATGGATCATCTGCTTGGCAACCTGTTCGTTGATTATCTATCGCCGCTGAAACAAATGCGGGTGAAGAAAAAAATCCAGAAAGCACGTCGACAGGCGGCAATCATCTAACAGCCACGGGCGAATCTTTGTGGCAGAAAAACTTCGAATCATATTTGCCGGCACGCCGGACTTCTCTGTGCCGGTGCTGCAGGCGCTGCTGGATTCGGCGCATGAGATCGTAGCAGTTTATACCCAGCCGGACCGGCCCGCGGGTCGTGGCCGGGAACCCAGGCCGTCACCGGTAAAACAGCTTGCGCTTGAGCATGGCCTGGCTATTTATCAACCAGAATCACTCAAGCATGAAGCAGAGCAACAACAACTCAAGGCGCTGAATCCGGAGCTGATGATTGTTGTTGCTTATGGACTGCTGTTACCAGAAGCTGTCCTTTCAATACCACCACTTGGTTGCATTAATGTGCATGCTTCATTGTTACCCAGGTGGCGCGGCGCAGCTCCAATTCAACGTGCTATTCTGGCTGGCGATAGACAGACCGGGATAACGATCATGCAAATGGATAAGGGCCTGGATACCGGCGACATGCTGGCCATGGCAGCTTGCGAGATCAAGGCCGACGATACCGGCTCTTCACTGCACGATCGTTTGATGCAGCTTGGCGCTGACACATTAATAAAATGCCTGCCAGCACTTCAAAAGGGCGAATTAAAGCCCGAACCGCAGGATCATGGCCTTGCGACTTATGCCGGCAAGCTCAGTAAACAGGAAGCTGAAATCGACTGGAGTCTTGCTGCGGTACAACTCGAGCGCGGTGTGCGTGCCTACAATGCCTGGCCGGTTGCCTTCACCCGGTGGCAAAGAAAAGGTAAAGCAGAAAATCTGCGCATCTGGCTGGCGCAGGCGATTGATCTTGAGCATACAGAAAAACCCGGCGTGGTCATTCAGAGTTCTAATCAGGGCATTGACGTCGCCACTGGTAACGGTGTGCTGAGGTTGTTGCAAGTACAGCCCGCGGGTGGTCGCGTGATGCCGGCAGCTGATTTTATCAATGCCCACCAGCTGGATGGCGTCACATTGGGGTGAGTTCTTCCGCGAACAAATCACGCCGTAATAAAACAACGGGCAAACACAAGCAGAGTGCACGCTATGCCGCCATAGCTGTACTTGAGTCTGTGCTAGTCAGCGGGCGATCATTAGCAACTGCAAGGTCATTGATACATGACAAGCTGGAAGATGCGCGCGAGCGCTCGCTGGCGATGGAGCTAGTCAACGGCGTTTTGCGCTGGCGATTCCGGCTTGAAGCCGTGCTTGCGCATTTACTCAGTAAACCTTTACGAAAAAAAGATTACGATATTCAACTGGTGCTGCTGGTTGCACTTTACGAATTGATTGAATTGAGCACGCCCGATTATGCCGTGGTCAATGAGGCTGTTGTCCAGACCAGAAATATTGGCAAGAAATGGGCTTCAGGCATGGTTAATGGCGTGTTACGCAGTTTCATTCGAGACAGCCAGGCCCTGTTAAAGTCGATAGACGAGGACAGCGTTGCACGCTATTCGCATCCACGCTGGATAATCGATCTGTTGCAGCAGGACTGGCCGGATTACACAGAACAAATACTTGAAGCCAATAACCAGCGTCCGCCAATGTGGCTTCGCGTTAACCTTGGCAGGGTATCTGTCGAGGACTATGCCAGGCAGCTCGAATCACAGGATATTACCGCAGTGCGCCACCCCCTGGCAGAAACTGCCTTGAAACTGGATTCGCCGATGGATGTCAGCCAGTTACCCGGCTTTACTGAGGGCCTGGTGTCAGTTCAGGACGCGGCGGCACAGCTGGCTGTAAAGTTGCTTGGCGCTGAAGACAGTGAGCGTGTACTGGATTTATGCGCAGCACCCGGCGGTAAGACATGCCATGTTCTCGAGACTGCAGCGAATATAGAAATGACAGCTGTCGAGCTCGAGCCGATGCGTATGCAAAAGGTGCAGCAAAACCTTGAGCGCCTGGGTTTGCATGCCAGCCTGATCGTCGGTGATGCGACCGACGCACCTGGCTGGTGGGACGGACGCATGTTCGACCGCATCCTGGTTGATGCGCCCTGTTCTGCCAGTGGTGTAATTCGCCGTCACCCGGATATAAAAAGTCTGCGTCATGCCGATGACCTGGTAACGCTTACTGAAATTCAACAGCAAATACTTCAGCAGGCATGGAGCATGCTCAGGCCCGGGGGGGTAGTGCTTTATGTAACCTGTTCGGTGCTGAAGCAGGAAAACGAGCAGCAGATAAAACATATATTATCCGCACAAACCGATGCCCGGGAGCTTGTTATCGATGAAACCTGGGGTGTTGCATGCCGCCACGGCAGGCAGCTGCTGCCAGGAGATATGGATGGTGATGGCTTTTATTTTGCGTTGCTGAAAAAGCAGCAATAGCCCCGTTGAGGATACTGCAATTACTTGATGAAAAGCGTAAACTTCGCGCCATCGGATGCGTAATTTCAATAGACTGGCCCGGATATTTCATAGGAATGCAGAATTTTGGGGAAATGTCAGTGAGTCAGTTTGAACGATTCGCTGAAAAGCATAGCAATAGCTATGGTTACAGGCGAATCGTGCAAAATGGCCGCTGATATTTTTCCAGAAACTGCATAGCGTTGTCGGGTACATAGTGCACTTTTCTAATATGCCACAATTTCTTATTATCCTCATAGTGTTACTTGTGTTGCATAGCGTTCCTATGAAATATTCGGGCTAGACCAATGAAAATCCTGATTCTGGGTGCAGGGCAAGTCGGCTCAACTGTTGCAGCTAATCTCGCATCTGAAGCCAATGACATTACCCTGGTAGACAGCAATTTCGATTTGCTAAATGATCTGCGTAGTCGTCTTGATATCCAGACCGTTGCAGGCCACGCTTCTTATCCGGATGTCCTTCGGCGTGCAGGTATTGTTGATACTGACATGCTGATCGCTGTTACTAACAGTGATGAGACCAATATGCTGGCCTGCCAGTTTGCACATTCGTTGTTTCATACGCCAACCAAGATCGCCCGTATTCGCTCCCAGGAATATCTCGAGCACGAACATATTTTTTGCCATGAGTCTGTACCGGTCGATGTCATCATCAGCCCAGAGGAAATCGTTTCCAAATATGTACAGCGTCTGATTGAGTATCCGGGTGCTTTCCAGGTGCTGGACTTTGCGCAAGGGCTTGCCCAGCTTGTCGGCGTCAAGGCTTATTATGGCGGGCCTTTGGTCGGTCATGAAATAAGAACACTGAGAGAACATATGCCGGGTGTTGATGCACGTGTTGCGGCCATCTACAGACGTGGCAAGGGTATCAAGCCTGAAGGCAGTCGTGTCATCGAGGCGGATGATGAAGTGTTTTTCATTGCAGCAAAAAAAGATATTCGTGCAGTGATGAGTGAGCTGCGCAAACTAGACAAGCCATTCAAGCGCATCATGATTGCAGGCGGCGGTAACATTGGTAAACGTCTGGCTGAGGCGCTGGAAAACGACTACCAGGTGAAGTTACTTGAGTGCGATCCTGAGCGTGCAACATTGCTTTCAGAGGAATTGAACAAGACTATCGTGTTGTTGGGCGATTCTGCCGATGAAGATTTGCTGCTTGAGGAGAACATCGATCAAATGGATATGTTCTGTTCCGTTACCAATGATGACGAGGCTAATATCCTGTCATCCATGCTGGCGAAGCAGCTGGGCGCGGGCAAGTCGATGTCACTGGTAAATCGCCATGCCTATGTTGATCTGATTGAGCAGCAAGCTACTGTGGATGTTGCAATATCACCTCAACAGGTAACGATCGGTGCCTTGCTCACACATGTACGCAGGGGCGATGTGGTTGCAGTGCACTCATTGCGGCGTGGTGCTGCTGAAGCGATCGAAGCAGTTGCGCATGGCGATGCAAGAACATCTCGAGTTGTGGGTCGACGCATCGAGCAGATAAATTTGCCAGAGGGCGCAACCATCGGCGCGGTAGTTCGCGGTGAAGCGGTTATGATGGCCCACCACGACACCCTGATCGAAACCGATGATCATTTGATTATATTCATTCGGGACAGACGCAAGACGCCGGAAGTAGAAAAACTGTTCCAGGTCAGCGTTACCTTTATATAAAAAGCAGTTGGCAGTTATCAGTTATCAGTTATCAGTTATCAGTTATGAGTCTATGATTAATGAGTACAACTGTAATCACCGGTGATATTTAATGAACAGCCTTGTGTTTTATGCATACTGCCAACTGATAACTGCCAACTGATAGCTTTTTTCAATGCATCCTGCAATCATCCTGCGATTAATAGGGCAACTATTGATGCTGTTCAGCATAACGTTGTTGCCGCCCGTGGTCATTGATATTTTTTATGGCGAAGATGCCGGCCAGGCGTTTTTTTACAGCTACGTGTTGTTACTGGTTACTGGCTTCGTGCTGTGGTTGCCGGTGCGCAACAGGAAAGCAGAATTGCGTTTGCGCGACGGCTTCGTGGTTGTGGTGATGTTCTGGACCGTACTCGGGCTTGCGGGTTCTTTGCCGTTTCTGTTTTATGAGCCATTAACCGTATCGATATCTGATGCGGTGTTTGAGTCTGTCTCGGGTTTGACAACCACTGGCGCAACTACCCTTATCGGTCTTGATGAGTTGCCGCACAGCATATTATTTTACCGACAGGAGCTGCAATGGCTTGGCGGCATGGGTATCATCGTACTGGCTGTTGCCGTTATGCCGATGCTGGGTATTGGTGGCATGCAGCTTTATCGAGCTGAAGCACCGGGTCCGGTCAAGGACAGTAAACTGACACCGCGTATCGCTGAAACTGCCAAGGCGCTCTGGTATATCTACCTGGGTCTGACCATTGCTTGCGCGCTGTCATACTGGATTGCAGGAATGAATCTTTTTGACGCTGTTTGCCACAGTTTTTCAACTGTCGCGATAGGTGGCTTTTCTACCCATGATACCAGTATGGGTTATTTCAACAGTGCGGCGGTTGAGGCTGTCGCAATCGTCTTCATGTTTCTTGGTGGGATGAACTTTGCGCTGCATTTCGCCAGTATGCGCACATTAAATATCATGCATTACCTTAAAGATTCAGAGCTCAGGATGTATGCAAGCGTGTTACTGTTTGTATCAGTTGCGAGTATTACCTATCTTTACCTGCATCATGATATAACAGAGCCAATAGAGGCTATTCGTCAGGGTCTGTTTCACGCAGTGTCAATCGGCACGACGGCCGGATTTTCCACCACTGAATTTTCTGCATGGCCTACATTTGTTCCCGTGATGTTACTGTTTGCCAGTTTTGTTGGTGGCTGCGCCGGTTCAACGGGTGGCGGCATGAAAGCAATACGTGTGCTGTTGCTGATCAAGCAGGGGCAGCGCGAGATGATGCGATTGATTCACCCCAATGCCCAGGTGGTGGTCAAGGTTGGCAGGCGGCCGGTAAATAATGCAGTCATAAATGCAGTGTGGGGCTTCTTTGCCGCTTACGTGGCCTGCTTCGCGATCATGATGTTGTTGCTGATGCTTGATGGATATGACCAGATAACCGCATTCTCTGCGGTAGCTGCAACAATCAATAACCTTGGTCCGGGACTGGGTGATGTCAGTGCCAACTATGCCAGCATAAATAATTTCTCCAAGTGGTTGCTGTGTTTTTCCATGCTGCTGGGTCGTCTGGAAATCTTTACCTTGCTGGTGATGTTTATGCCTGCATTCTGGCGTAAATAAACCACGAGCCCGCATATTGTATGAGAACGCTCACAAAATCACTTAAGTGCATGAACGGGATTGAAGTTTTTCGTTTATTAGAAAAGTACACGATGTACCCAACAACGCTATGCAGTTTTTGGAAAAATTCCAGCGGCCACTTTGCCCGATTGACCTGTAACCATAGCTATGGCTATGCCCATTGTTTAATTCTTCATGGGGCCAATCGAACTTGTGACTCACTGACTGATTTTATGAAATATACTCCATTGTCTGTATTCTCATACAATATGCGGGCTAATGAGCGTCAAGGAATCTAACGTGCACCTGTTCCGCTTTCGCGCGGAATTATTACACCCCAGGCATTGGCCAACATGGTTGGCCCTGGGCGTTTATTTCATTTTCACATTGCTGCCCATGCCGGTGATTGACTGGGCTGGCAGGCGGCTTGGTGAATATGCTGCAAAAAAGAACAGGAAACGGTTCAATATTGCCAGGGTCAACCTGTCCTTATGCTTTCCTGCAAAAAGTGAAGAGGATATCGAGAACATGGTGCTTGATCATTTTCGTGCGCAATTGCGCAGCGCGATGCACCTGTTCATAGTGTGGTGGCGACCGGCTTTTATGGTCAGAAGAAAGATCGTGCGTGAAGGCTTTGAACAGATCGATCATTACAAATCACAGCACAAGCAGGTCATCGTATTAATGTGTCACAGTGTAGGGCTGGATTTTGCAGTTGCATCCTTATCCATGGATTACAAAATCAACGGGCCTTATAAGCCGATGCGGAATGAAGTTATCAATTTCATGTTTACGCACGGGCGATCACGTTTCGGCGCAAAGCATGGCAGCAAGATGTTCAGGCGAGATGATGGTTTACGTCCGTTAATTAAAGAAACTCGTGCAGGCAAGGTATTGATCTATCTGGCTGATGAAGATTTAGGTGTGGAAAACGCGGTTTTCGCACCATTTTTTTCTGTGCCGAAAGCAACCATACCCGTGCTGGGCCGTATGACAAAAGCCTGTAATGCCGTGGTGCTGCCCTGTGTCAGCTGCTACGATCAGAAGATCAGGAAATACCGCGTTAAGATGCTGCCGGCAATAGAAGACTTTCCGAGCGGTGATGATGTGGTTGATTCGACGGCCATGAACAAGGCCATTGAAAGCAGCGTGCTGGAATGTCCGATCCAGTACCTGTGGACTTTCAGATATTTTCAGAGCCGGCCCGAAGGCGAAGCCCCGGTTTATGAATGAATCTCTCGCCAGGGCGCGAAGCACGCATAGGCACTATTTGTTTACCGCAGAGGCGCAGAGACGCAGAGGAAAAGAAACAGTTTTCTAGTTTTAAAAACAAATATGTTCTCTGCGGTTAATATATTCATTTTTTTCATGCAAATGCAGCTCAAGCGTCGCTGCGGTTTAACAATCAATTATCTTTGCGTGCCTGGCGCCCTGGCGAGAAAATAAGATTTTGAGCATCTTAATGAGGATCAATTTCTTGAGATAGGCTGGCTGTTAGTGCAAAGTCACTGAAAACGTCACGAGCGAAGGCCAGGCGAGGCAATCACTGTTGAGCAGCGCGGAGTTTATATGTAATAAACGAGCACTGCGAGGCGGTGATTAACGAAGTATGGCCGAACGCAGTAGTTTTCAGCGGCCAATAAAAAACCCCCGGTTACCCGGGGGTTTATAATCATCCTTGCTAGGTGATTGAGCCTCGCGCTAAAGCAGTTCCATCACAGCCTGTTTTTCCATCCGGGAGAGTGTCATCCTTGAGTTCCGTTTCCCGTTTCCGTGAGATACTGCCCGTATATCCTTATGTCCTTTTGCGGCCCGTTCCTTGTGTCCTGTGAGAGATTATGAGCTTTGTAAAAAAATCTATCTATCAGTTGTGCGGGACATTGCGTGTAGGAATAATCCTACAAATTTTATATTAAACTATAAATAACAATGGGTTATGTATGATCGCATTATTACAACGCGTTACCTCTGCCTCGGTAACGGTCAATGGTGAAGGTATTGCCGAAATTGGCCATGGCTTGCTGGCACTGATTGGTGTTGAAAAGCAGGATGATGCGGTGAAAGCAAACAGACTTGTGGAACGCATACTGGGCTATCGAATCTTTGCTGACGATGAAGGTAAAATGAACCTGAATGTATGTGATGTAGGTGGTGGTGTATTGCTGGTTCCACAATTCACGCTTGCAGCAGATACGCGTAAGGGTATGCGACCCAGCTTTTCCAGTGCGGCTGGCCCTGAAGCGGGCAGTGCCTTGTTTGATACAGTTGTTGATATAATGGAGCGCGATACTGACCGGGTACAAAAAGGCAGGTTCGGTGCAGACATGTCTGTTCAGCTGGTTAATGATGGCCCGGTAACTTTTTGGCTGCAAACCTAGTCGGGAATATAATAGTGAATATCGGCACATTGATTAAAATTCTGAATATACAACCTGCACTGCTATCATCATAATCAACTGCTTCTGTAATCACACATATCCATCGGAGATAAAAAATGAGCCAGCGCAAGGCGGATGTTGAGCGCAATACCAATGAGACCCAGATCCAGATAAGCGTCAACCTGGATGGTGAGGGTAACTGCAAGCTTGAGACGGGCGTACCTTTTCTCGAGCACATGCTTGAACAGGTTGGACGTCATGGGCTTATCGATATTGAAGTTATTGCCAGGGGTGATTTACACATCGACGCACATCACACTGTTGAGGATATTGGTATTACGCTGGGGCAGGCCGTGGCAAAGGCTGTCGGTGACAAGACCGGAATCGTTCGTTATGGTTATGCTTACGTGCCGCTTGATGAGGCCTTATCACGCGTTGTGATCGATTTCTCAGGGCGTCCGGGTCTTGTATACCGGGCTGAATACCCACGCGCAATAATTGGCGAGTTTGATGTGGACCTGTTACACGAATTTTTCCAGGGCTTTGTCAATCATGCCGGTGTCACAATGCACATCGATAATATTCGCGGTGATAATGCACACCATATTGCAGAGACAATCTTCAAGGCTTTCGGTCGCGCTGTACGCATGGCGCTGTCATATGATGAGCGTATGGAAGGTGTTATGCCAAGCACGAAAGGAGCGCTCTAAAGCAGATGTCCTTGATTGCTGTTGTTGATTACGGCATGGGAAACCTGCGCTCTGTCGACAAGGCGTTGGAGCATGTCGCCGTGTCCGGACAGGAAGTACGCATTACCTCCAGTGCCGAGGAAATTGCCTCGGCAGACCGCGTCGTATTTCCAGGGCAGGGGGCGGCACGCGATTGCATGCGCGAGTTAAAACAAAGAAACCTGATCGAACCGGTGATGCAGGCAGCAAGGGAAAAGCCATTTCTTGGTATCTGCATGGGATTGCAGGTCCTCATGTCTCACAGTGAAGAAAACGATGGTGTTGACTGCATGGGTCTGTATAAAGGCGAGGTGCGTTTTTTCGGCAACGAGCTGAACAAGGATAAATCAGCAGATTTGTTAAAAATTCCGCACATGGGCTGGAATAATGTCACCCAGACCATATCCCACCCGCTATGGCATGGTATAAAACAGGGAAGCCGGTTTTATTTTGTGCATAGCTACTATGTAGATCCCGAAAACGAAGCGATTGTCTCCGGTGAAACCGCATATGATATTGTGTTCACATCTGCCATCGCTTGCGATAATGTATTTGCAGTACAGTTTCATCCTGAAAAAAGTGCGGCGGATGGTCTGCAGCTACTGAAAAACTTTACCGAGTGGGATGGAAAATAATTTAATGGAGTTTGAAGTCCATGTTACTGATTCCAGCAATTGACCTTAAAGACGGTCAATGTGTACGCCTGCGTCAGGGCGATATGAATGACGACACGGTTTTCTCTGATGATCCGGTAGCAATGGCGGGCCGCTGGGCGGAGGCGGGTACTAAACGATTGCATATTGTCGATCTTAACGGTGCATTCGCCGGCAAGCCGCAGAATGCGGATGTTATCAATGAAATTGCACGCACCTATCCTGACATAGAGATACAGATTGGCGGCGGAATTCGTGACGAGGAAACCATCGTCGCCTACCTCGATGCCGGCGTCCACTATGTAATCATTGGCACCAAGGCAGTGACTGATCCACACTTCATCAACGAAGTCTGTGTCGAGTTTCCAAACCGGATCATTGTTGGCCTCGATGCAAAAGATGGCAAGGTTGCTGTTGATGGCTGGTCGAAGGTTTCCAGGCATGATGTCATCGACATGGCGCAACGTTTCGAACATGATGGCGTCGAGGCGATTGTCTATACCGATATTTCCCGTGACGGCATGATGCAGGGTGTGAATATCGAGGCCACGGTAAAACTGGCCCAGTCGATTCATATTCCGGTCATTGCTTCGGGGGGTATTACAAGTATGGATGATATCAAGGCGCTGAATGAGGTTGCTGATGAAGGCATCATCGGCGCCATTACCGGCCGCGCGATTTATGAAGGCACGATCGATCTTGCCGAGGCCCAGCGCTGGCTGGTTGAGCACAGCAGCGAATACGGCGGCGTTTACTAGTCGTGTCACTTGCCAAGCGTATTATCCCCTGCCTTGATGTTGATAATGGCCGCGTCGTCAAAGGCGTCAAGTTTGTTGATATCCGTGATGCCGGAGATCCGGTCGAGGTGGCGCGCCGCTATGACAAGGAAGGTGCTGATGAAATCACCTTTCTGGATATCACCGCAAGCTCGGATAATCGCGACACCATTGTTCATGTTGTCGAGCATGTCGCAGAAGAGGTTTTTATCCCTTTGACCGTAGGCGGCGGCATCCGCAAGGTAGAGGATGTCCGTACCATGTTGAATGCCGGTGCGGACAAGGTCGCGGTCAATACCGCGGCAGTTTTTAATCCCGACTTCGTCAAGGAAGCAACCGACAGGGTGGGATCACAGTGCATCGTGGTGGCGATCGATGCCAAACAGGTCAGCGTCGAGGGTGAGCCGCTGCGCTGGGAAATTTTCACCCATGGCGGTCGTAAGCCTACGGGGCTGGATGCCGTTGAGTGGGCACGGAGAATGGTTGAGAATGGCGCCGGAGAAATATTGCTGACCAGTATGGACCGTGATGGCACCAGGATGGGATTCGACCTGGCGTTGACACATGCCATAGCCGAGGCGGTCTCTGTACCAGTGATTGCATCCGGCGGTGTGGGTAATCTCGAGCATCTTGCCGAGGGTGTCCTGCAAGGTATGGCAGACGCCGTGCTGGCCGCCAGCATTTTCCATTTTGCAGAGTACAGCGTGCACGAAGCCAAGGAATACATGGCCGAGAGTGGTATTGAAGTACGGCTGTAACATCCTCATACTGAAAACCAAAGCTTCACTTCTTTAAGATACTAAAATCATGTCAGAAACCTGGTTGGATGAGATACGCTTTAATGCTGAAGGTTTGATACCTGCCATCGCGCAGGATGCCGCCAGCGGCAGGGTGTTGATGCTGGCCTGGATGAATCGAGAGGCATTGAAACTTACCGCCGAATCTAAACAGGCGGTGTACTGGTCACGCTCCCGTCAGAAATTGTGGCACAAGGGTGAGGAATCGGGGCACACCCAGCAGGTGCAGGAAATACGCTTTGATTGTGATGAAGACGTGATTCTGCTAAAAGTTGAACAGAAGGGCGGAATTGCCTGTCATACTGGACGTGAAAGCTGTTTTTATCGCCAGTTGGAGGGCGATCAGTGGGTTGAAGTTGATGGCGTCATCAAGGACCCTGAGGATATTTACCGATAGTCGTTAAAATGGCCGATTCTTCTGATTCCATGACAGATATACTTGTACAACTGGCTGAGGTGCTGGAGCAGCGTAAGCAGGCTGAGCCCGATTCTTCTTATGTCGCCAGCCTTTACGCCAAGGGATTGGATGCTATGCTTAAGAAGATAGGTGAAGAAGCCACTGAGGTCGTGATGGCCGCGAAAGACGGTGATGACGATAAATTGATATATGAGACTGCGGACCTGTGGTTCCACAGCCTGGTATTACTGGCACACAAGGGACTGGGGCCGGATGATGTTTTACAGGAACTGGGTCGGCGCTTCGGTGTATCCGGCCATGATGAAAAAGCTTCGCGCTAGGCCGTTACGGCAAACGTGAAACTGGAGAGAGAATAATGGGTATTAGTATCTGGCAATTATTGATTGTACTTGGCATCGTGATTCTTCTGTTCGGCACCAAGAAATTACGCAATCTTGGCGGTGACCTTGGTTCGGCCGTGAAAAGCTTCAAGGGCGCCATAAAAGAAGGTGCCGAAGACACGTCGATGAAAAAAGAAATCAAAGACGATGAAGGCAATACGATCGATGCCGAAGTCACCTCAAAAAAAGAAGATAACGTCTAACGCGGGCGTGGAATTCGGCCTTTGTGTATGGCTTTAATAGTTAGCCGATTTCTGCAGACAGACCGTATGATCATTTCTGTTCATTATTAACTGTTCACTATTCACTATTCACTGAAATATCGTGTTTGATATCGGTTTTTGGGAACTGTTTCTGATCCTGATTCTGGCTTTGCTGGTTGTCGGGCCGGAGCGCCTGCCAAAAGCTGCGCGCACTGCCGGATACTGGTTCGGCAAGGCGCGCCGCTATGTTGAGGGAGTGAAAGAGGAAGTGGCCAGCGAATTTGATGTCGGCGAGCTCAAGCGCATGGTTCATAACCAGGAAGTGCAGATCAACGAGCTGCAGAGCCAGCTGAGTGAGACCGTTTCATTAGATGGAGAAACGCAGGAAGCTGCCGAGCCCGATTACGAAATCATTGAAGAAGAAGCTGCTCCAGTCGACGAAAAAAGCGAGAAACCCAGGGATTAATCCATGTCGGCTGAAGAAGACAAAGCCAGTCAAAATCTTGATGGTAAAGAACAGAGTCTGCTCGATCACCTGATTGAACTGCGTGACCGCCTGCTGCGCATGGTGCTGGCAGTGCTGGTCTTGTTCCTCGCGCTGTTCCCGTTTTCGGAACAGATATTCTCAACAGTGGCGCAGCCGCTACTGGCATTGATGCCGGAAGGCACCTCGATGATCGCCACCAGCGTAACCTCGCCCTTCCTGGTGCCATTCAAGCTGGTGTTGCTGCTGGCGGTATTGCTGGCAGTGCCTTACCTGTTACACCAGCTGTGGGCGTTTGTGGCGCCCGGCCTGTACAGCCATGAAAAAAGACTTGCTGCGCCCTTGCTGATTTCCAGCGTGCTGCTGTTTTATTGCGGCATTGCGTTCGCCTATTTCGTCGTTTTCCCTCTGCTGTTCGGATTCTTTATCGCCGTCGCCCCTGAAGGTGTGGCGGTGATGACCGATATCAGCCAGTACCTTGATTTTATAATCGCGATATTTTTTGCTTTCGGTATCGCATTTGAAGTACCGGTCGCGACTTTTATGCTGATACTGGCTGGTGCAACCACAGCAGACAATATGGCCAAAAAACGGCCATATATCATCGTTGGTGCCTTTGTCATTGGCATGATGCTGACACCACCGGATGTGATTTCACAGTCATTGCTGGCGGTACCGATGTGGGCACTGTTTGAAATCGGGCTGATCATGTCGCGTATCTTTATCAAGCCAAATGAGCTTGATGAGAGCCACCCTGACTATCAATTCCATGATGATAATCCGGGTGAGCCTGGCGAGGATGACATGGAGTCCATGCTGGATGAAATGGAAAGGGAAGAGGAAGAAAACCTGCAAAGACCGGACTAGCCCCCATATTGCACGCCGGCATCCTGCTGCCTGTCTGTGAATATTTTATGGCAAGAAATCGCCAGGCCAGACGTGGAGACTGTAAATAGTGTAAAATCCCCGCCCCAAATAAGAAGCCAAGAGTAAAAGACAGGATTGTGAGAATTTAGATGGGCGAAGCCAGAAAAGTCCCCCGCAGACCAACACTACTGATTATTCTAGACGGGTTCGGAGTCAACCCGAGCCGTATTAACAATGCGGTGCAGGAAGCAAAAACACCGCGCCTCGATGAATATTTCTCCCGGCACACCCACACCACGCTGGATGCCTGTGGCCTCTCTGTGGGCCTGCCGGATGGTCAGATGGGAAATTCCGAAGTGGGTCACATGACCCTGGGTTGTGGTGCGGTCATGCGCCAGGACCTGGTGCGCATCAACGATGAAATAGAAAACGGTGACTTTTTCAAAAATGCTGCGCTGGTATCTGCCGTTGAAGATGCTGCGGAAGAAGAACGTCCGCTCCACCTGGTCGGGCTGGTGTCAGATGGTGGTGTGCACAGTCATATTAATCACCTGTTTGCCCTGATCGAGTTATGTGCGCAATACAAAGTGAAGCCTATTGTGCATATGATCACCGATGGGCGTGATACGGCACAAATGTCGGCGCTGGTATATTTGAACGAGCTTGAGAACAGGCTTGAGGATGCTGATGGCTGTATCGCTACCGTGTGCGGTCGTTATTATGCAATGGATCGTGACAACCGCTGGCATAGAACGGAACGCGCATGGCAGGTCATGGTTAATGGAGAAGGGCGTACCGCCGAGAATGCGCGATATGCCATTGAGGAAGCCTACGCCCTGGCAGAAACCGATGAGTTCATCAAACCGACCGTGCTGGATGAATGTACGCTGATTCAATCAGGCGATAGCGTCATTTTCTTCAATTTCCGCAATGACCGCCCGCGTCAGCTGGCGGCGGCATTGAGTCAGCCTGATTTCAAAGAATTCAACACCGGAAAGTACACAGGTGCGACGGTTACCTGCCTGACAGAGTATGATCCCGAATTTCTATTGCCAATCGGTTATGCGCCGGAACGTCCCCAGTACACGCTGGCGTCGGTGGTAAGCCGGGCCGGTTACAAGCAGTTCCATTGTGCTGAAACAGAAAAGTATGCGCATGTGACCTACTTCTTCAATGGCGGCAAAAAGAAGCCATTTGCAGGTGAGGAACATGTCATGGTGAATTCACCGGATGTGGCCACCTACGATTTAAAACCCGAGATGAGCGCAGCTGGTGTCGCTGACAAAGTAATCGGAGCGCTGGAGTCGGGTGAATACGGCTTTATTCTGGTTAATTTTGCCAATGGCGATATGGTTGGCCACACCGCGGTGCGTGATGCAGTAATCGCAGCAGTCGAAGCCTTGGACACCGAGGTCGGACGTGTGCTGGACGCTGCGGTCGAGGCAGGCTTTTCTGTTGTGCTGACCGCCGATCATGGTAACTGCGATGAAATGGTGGACCCGGTAACACAGGAGCCGCACACCCAGCATACGCTTTATCCGGTGCCGTGCATGGTGATCGACGAAGCAAACTGGCATTTACTGCCTGGCGGAGACCTGAGCTCGGTGGCGCCAACCGCGCTGCAGTTAATGGGTCTGCAGCAGCCTTCTGAAATGACAGGTAAAAGCCTGTTGATGAAGGAATATTAAGACGAATCACGCTACGCTTGCACCCCGCCGATAAACAACAAAAGCGCTTAAAGCGCTTTTGTTGTTATTTCTCTTGGTTGTTCCTCGTCCCCAAGACCCTAGACCCTCGCCCCTGTTTTAATGTGTTCTATGGCGGCTGCCATGCAGACCGGGATTCGTACTGGGTGCTGCATAGGGCTCCTGAATCAAAAGCTGCGTTATTACGTCAGCAGCTAATGGTTTTCCAAAGAGAAATCCCTGTGCTTCGCTGCACTCAATTTCCTGCAGGTATTCCAGTTGTTGCTGGGTTTCAACACCTTCTGCAATTACGTTCAGGTTCAAGCCCTTGGCCATGGCAACAATGGTATTGATGATCGAATTACCAGAGTGCTTCATGTTCACTTCTTTAATAAAGGCGCGATCGATCTTGAGCGTTTGAATTGGAAGTTTGTGCAAGTAACTCAGTGATGAGTAGCCTGTACCGAAATCATCAATTGCTATATAGACACCTTTCTTGCTGAGTTCCTTCAGTTTATGAACAACACTGTCCATGTCATTCATGATGGTATTTTCGGTAATTTCAATTTCAAGGCAGTGCCCGGGAATACCATAATCTTTCAGAAGACTGGATACATGTTTTACGATTGTTTTTTCAGCCAGCTGGCGAGCTGACATGTTGATAGACATGCGTATTTCAGGTAAGCCCGCATCGCGCCAGCGTTTCAGCTCGGCACAGGCGTTACGCAGAACCCAGTGGCCGATTTCAACAATCATTCCGGTTTCTTCGGAAAAAGGAATAAACTCGGCTGGTGTAATTGATCCATGCTCGGGATGGTACCAGCGTAACAGGGCCTCAACACCGACGATTTCACCGGTTTTTATATTGATCTGTGGCTGGTACATCAAGTGAAATTCATCGTTATCAAGTGCTCTACGAATCCCCGTCTCCAGTGAAAGGTTCTGGAAATAAGGCGTCGTCATATCGGTGCTGTAGAACTTGTAATTGTTCTTGCCGGTGTCCTTGACGTGATACATGGCGATATCGGCATGTTTAATCAGGGCATCCATATTCGTGCCATCGCGTGGATAGATCGACACGCCGATACTGGCGCTGACATACAGTTCGTTGTCTTCGATAATAAATGGGTCCTTGAGAACCTCGTTTATTTTTTCAGCAATCTTGCTGACATCTTCCTTGCCCCTGGCAATTTTAGGCAACAGCAGTGTAAATTCATCTCCACCAAAACGAGCCAGT
The DNA here is from genome assembly GCA_964600755.1 of uncultured Thiotrichaceae bacterium. Taxonomy (GTDB): domain Bacteria; phylum Pseudomonadota; class Gammaproteobacteria; order SZUA-229; family SZUA-229; genus JABDQW01. The sequence continues at coordinate 7,091 of CAZRKQ010000077.1, read as the reverse complement.
GTGTCGCCTTCACGAACACAGCTCTTCAGTCGGGTGCTTACCTGCTGTAATAGTTCGTCGCCAACTACATGGCCAAGAGAATCATTGATGTTTTTAAAACGGTCAAGGTCAAGGAACATTACGGCCAGCATTTCTTCTTCGCGCTTTGCCTGGGAAATTGCCAGGCTAAGGCGGTCTCTCAATAATGCGCGGTTTGGCAGGTTTGTAAGTAAATCATGATAAGCCTGAAAGTTGATTGTGTCTTCTGCTATTTTGCGTTCTGTAATATCACGCGCAACACCATAAGTGCCAAGATAGGTTTTTTTCTTCGGGTTATTTTCATTCTGATAAATGCCCATGGAGCTGAGTTCGATCGGCAGAGTGCGTGTATCAAAAAAGCGTTGCGCATTGTCATCTTTGCATTTCAGGCGCAATTCAACATTTCGTGATGCGCGGTCACCAACGCGGCGTTCATTAAAGACATAGCGAGCAACTTCGATATCATTCGAGTGCACAAGCGTCGAATAGTGCTTGCCTATGAGTTCCTTGCAATCATAACCCAGCAGTGATTCGATGCGGTCATTAATAAAAGTGAAATGGCCATCCTGATCCAGTATGTAAATGATATCGGGTGATGTGTTTACCAGGTAGCGATGCAGGCTTTCGGATTCACGTAACTGACGCTGTATCAGCTTGTTCTGCTTCTCGAGATTCTTTTCATTGAGTGCGTTGTTGACGGTAATCATCAACTCGTCGGTGGCATAGGGTTTACGCAGGAAGTCGTAGGCGCCTTGCGAGCAAGCATCTCTGGCCGCTTCAAAGGATGTTTCGCCGCTGACAACAATGACAGAAATATTCATATCCTGTTGCTTGATGTGGCGCATGACATCATGCCCGTTGACGTAGGGCATCTGAAGGTCCAGTAATACCAGGTCATATTCTTTCTGGTCAAGGCAGACGATAGCTTCACGCCCGCCAATAGCGGTATCTGAATCCATACCACGGGTCGCCAGCAAGTCTTTAAGGCTTTTTAATACAATGGGGTCATCGTCTACGATGAGGATATTCTTCTCATTACTGCTCATTTTGTTACTCTATGGTGCAAAGGCTGCCCGGCCTTTGTTATGTTTTAGTTATGCACAAATACCAGAGTAGTGCTCTTATTCTTGCGTAATTCGCGGCAGGAGAATATGAAAACTCGTGCCTTTATCGCTGCTTCTGCAGCTGATGGAGCCATGCAGTTCATTGACAAGATTTTTTACAATTGTAAGTCCTACACCTGCATGTCCTTCGCCTTTCCTTGTTTCTACCGGCGTGAACAAATCAGGTAAAATCTCGGCTGGAATGCCCGGCCCGTCGTCTGCAACACAAATTTCAAAGTGTGCTTTTCCATCGACGTTTACCTGATCTTGAGTGTAGACCATAACCAGGCCTTCTGCAGGGAGCGCCTCAACAGCATTTTTAACCAGGTTGGTATATACCTGCTTGATCGCATCTGCATTGGTCAGCATGGGGGGCATGCTCTCATCCAGGTTGAGGCTTATTTCTATATCGTGGGCAGCAAACAGTGAGGTCTGGAACATGTGAGACAGGTCGGCGACCAGGGCATTAACATCGACCGGAACTGTTTCACTGGCATCCACAATGCTGGATTGAGAGAGTTTCTCCAATATAGTGTTAACGCGATGTATCTCGCTTCTGATAGTTTCCAGGTCCTGCTTTGCCGGATCGTCACCTTCTAGCTTGATGCCAAGAATTTCCAGATAGTTATTGATGATACTTAGAGGATTACGCACTTCATGTATGACTTCTCTTGCACGAGCTTTCAGGATTTGATCCGGATCTGTGTTATCACCATCCCCATCTTCACTACGAAATTCAGCGAGAGAAGAGCTGATAGTGCTGGCTATTTCATTTGCAAAGCGCTTTAGTAAGTTCTGTTGTTTCTGTATCGATGGTAGCTGGGCTTCGTCGATACCAAGAACCAGTGTGCCTATAGCTGCATTATGAACTATCAGCGGCATGCATAGCAGGCCTTCTTTTTTGCTGAGACCAATCAATTGGCGATCTACAATAGACAGGTCATCCTGCATGATTTCAAATGAATTGAGTGCGCTCATTTCCAGCAGGCTATCGGTTACAATACTGCGGCCTGGTTCAAGTGGTATCTTTATGTCTTGCAGGTGCGGGTCACTTTCAACAGTGGATATGGCCTGAAGTTTGTCGCTGCCTGCGTCATAAAGAAAAAGTATGCAGTTGCTAATACCAAAAAGAATGGAAATGTTCTGCTTTAAGGCATGCAGTAAGGCATGTTTGCCTTCTATTCTAGAAAGATGCTGATGAACGCCATCAAGCATTGCAATATTACGAATCTGCTCGGCAAGCTGAACCTGCTTCAATTCGTCATTAGCGTGAATTTTTTGCGCTGTTTCGCCATCAGTATCGTCAGTGATGAAATCAACCTCGAATCCTATCGCGATTTTTTCTACTTTTTCAATACAGTTCTTTATTAAACCTTCTACCAGGGGTTTAGAGAGTCCGAAAAGTCTATCGGCTGCTTTCAGTGCTTCCTTCGGGCTGTCTTTGAACTGCTCCCGACTAAGCAGATTAGCCAGGTTTACAATTTTTACTAGCGGGTGTGCATCGAGGATTTTTTCTATAGGCTCATGATGGAACAGGATGGCATCTGCCAGAAACGGGTTGCCGTCATGTCTTCTGAACAGGTTCGCGCCGACATCATAATGTGTGGAATCAAACTCTTCGCTTTCCATGTCGTGAAAATATTCATCTTCGCTGAGTTGAGCAAACGCTGCAGTGTACTTGTCCGGGTAGGCAGCTTCCATGACCAGCTGACCGGAATCATGCAGCAGACCCCCATACCAGGCTTCATCAGGATGATTATAACTAATGTATTCAGCCAGCTGCTCTGCAACGCAGCCACAAAAAATGGAGTGATACCAGTGCTGTTTTAGAAATGCAGTCCGTTCCTGGTTGCTGCGGGAGAAAAACTGTTGCACAGCCGATGTAATGGCGATGCTTTTAATGGTATTGATACCCAGGCGAGCCAGTGACTGTTCGAGGTTGCCAGCACTGGTGCAGTCGTCACCACAGGCCGAAATAACTTTTACGCACAGTGCGGGATCCTTGCTTATGACATTGGCCAATTGTTCAAAAGAAACATTTTCATCCTGGCAGGCTTCGAGTAACTGCAGCAATACATGCGGCAATGTCGGTAGCTTGTCAGCATCGGTCTTCTGGAGAAGTTGTATGGCTTCTTTTTGCATGCAGCTGGTCTTTAATTTTTTGTCCAATTTCGTCTGGAAAGTGCATTCCAGGGGTTATACAGTATGATGCCGTATAAAATGTAAAGAATAACGACATGTTTAACTGTATCAAATATGAGCATGCAAGAATCATGCTTATTTAATGAAGCTATTCAAATTCAGTAACTTACAAATATTGCCCGATTTTATTTGGCAGATTCTGTAAAGTAAGTCGACATTATATTGGTGTCTGATGTATTGGATCAGGCACAATTTGCCAGCGAATAATATCTGTTAAAGCATTGAAATAAAATGCCTATGAGCAGAGAATGAATAAAAGATTATATCTATGCGGGGTTTATTCCCGGTAAGTGGCAATGTTGACAGGCAGTTTATTGCGTTTTTCATCGAACAAAGATGAAGATCAGGACACCGACAGCGAGAGCAGTGATGATTTGATGCCCAAGTCTCTTCCAGAAAAGGTTACATCGCTTACTGGCCATGATGCGGATCAGGCGGTGTCGTATTCCGATTACAAGCACCTCAGTCTGGATGATCTGTCGGAAATTTCACGAAGCATGCTGCTGGATAAAAACCTGGAAGTAAGCAAGGTCAGGCCGTTTTTCTGGACCATGGTTGAAACCTATGTTGACCGCTTTCAGGTGTTTCCATTTGATGCAATCAAGGCGCTCTTCAGTTACCTGGAGTTACACGAATACCCTGAAGATCAGCTTCGCGACCTGGTAAAGAAGCTCGAAAAGCAATATAAAAAACAGCATGGCAGTTCTATGCGTGAATCTAAAAAACTGCCTGCCAGGGATAAAACCAGTGAGCAACTGCTTGATGATGAAATAAGTGAGCTGCGTGAAACACTCAAGTATGCGGCAATAGTAGGTGAGCGACTCGATGGTGAAAAATAGCTTTATAATCTTACTTCTTCTCTTTTTTGTTCCTTCAGTATCTTCGGCGCAAACCTTTAGCAACGATGAATTTGGTTATACGATCGAGATTGATGACAGTTACCAGCTGACTCGAAATGATCAGGTGACATATTTCAGGTCAAAAGATAACGATAGCGTTGTTATTATAAAAAACTGGCCGGGCCTTGATGAGGACACGGCTAAAGATTACTTACAGCAGGGTTACCAGGATGAGTACATTGCGATGGTATCGGTTAGTGAGCCAGAAGAAATCAATGTAGAAAATGGCAAGGCTGTTCTGGTTGATACCCAGGGTGTTATTCAGCGTAAGCTGATGAAAGGTCTAGCTGGTGGCTTTATCGGTGACAAGGGGCAGGGTATTGTACTACTGGTTTCAGCTTCCAGTGAAGATTGGGACAAGTTGGCACCTGTGGCACAAAAAACCGCCTCAAGTGTAAAGTTCATTGATTTCAAAACGGGCCCTGATGCACACGACTGGCACTATATGCTGGCGGGAACGCGGCTATCATTGCGTGGTTCATCAGTTGACAGAAGCCAGAGAGAAGACATCTATTTTTGCGGTGATGGCAGTTTTCGGCACCGTATGTCCTCAACAGCCATGAAGGAATCTGATTCAGGTTCATCTTTTGGCTATTCAGGAAAAACAAGGTCAGGTTCATGGACGGTTGTAGACGATGATGGCAAGAGCCGCTTGATGATGCGTTACAGTAACGGGCGTGAAGAATCGGCAATTATCGAAGATAGAAGCGGACAGACGTTTCTGGATGACCAGCGTTTTTACATGATGAGAAATAACCGCTGCAGATAAGTATGCGAAAGGAAAGCTGCCGTTTTACACATTATTGTTAGCCGCAAAAAACGCAAAGAACGCAAACTCCACTTTATAAATAAAATATCAGCCTGTTTGCGCCCTTCGCGTAATTCGCGGCTAAATAGCAGTTTATCCGGCTAGGCTGCTTTGTTTGCGTATGCTCATGCCGATCAAGCCAACCATGCCAGAACCAAACAGCCATATCGCAGCAGGTACTGGTACTGGATTGACAGAAATTGAACAGTTACCTGTACCGCTGATATTGGCACTGCCCGGCGTTATGCAGGCTGAACCGAAATCGCTCGAATTGATATTGGTATCAAGTCCATTGGGCAGTCGTGCAATGCTCATGGTTATGCTGTTAGAGTCAGCTTCAGTAAAGCTGCTGCCTTCACCGTATGGACCAAGATTAGTTCCAATCTCCTCATAGGCTATCGAGTCTACAATCGTGTCACCAAACAGCAAGGCAATGGCATCCCCATCGCTGCCGCCATTTTGAATCCAGCCGCCAGATGCGACATCGATATTACAATTAGCTACAGCCTGTGTGTCGTCGCACAAAACAAGATAGCTATTCGCGTCTATTGACAGGCCAGACAAATCGAACGAGTCATATACGCTTCCACTTGATCCGTTTACAAGTTGAAGCGTATAACCGTCGAGTGTTACTGAGTTTATATCTGAATTATATAACTCGATAAACTCTGCAGTGTCGCTACCCGCTTGATCGTAGTCAACTTCATTGATAATGACAGCGGCATGAGCTGTTATTGTTGTGCCAAGCCAGATCATGCTGGTGCCAACCAGGTATGCTGGATTGATTTTGCTTTTGAGAATTGATTCCATTTTGAACTCCATTTTTCCATTGTGCCTTTACGGCAGTTAGACGAATTAATTGATACATCATGTATTCAATCGCGTAATAGATTGCAATTCTCATACCAACACAGAACATTATGTTTGGCTTCAATTAATTGAAAAAATTACTGGAACTGGACGAGTTTCATTGTGTAAAAAAGGCAAGAATATTTTGTAAGGCCTGTCTTACATATTATGGAATTTTTTACATTTGAACTTGTTTTTGAAAAATAGTTGATGACCGTCAAGGTTTGAAATATACGGCTTAGTAAAATTAGTCTCACTTTAATAATAAAATTCTTTTGTTTTAATTTTGGGGAACAAGTATGCAACAGTGGATTGATTTGATGTTTGGTAGTTCAGTGGGTATTGTCAGCATCGGTGTGGTGTTTGGAACAATTGCAATAGCGGCGTTTCTTGTAACCATGCTGGTGGTTAAATCAAGCGATCATAAGTAAACAAAGGTACTGGGTACTAGGTACTAGGTACTAGGGGTGGGTGTTATATTGCTTCCTAGAAACCAGTACCTAGTTCCTAGAACCTGAATATGGTGGGCCTGGAAGGACTTGAACCTTCGACCGATCGATTATGAGTCGAGCGCTCTAACCAGCTGAGCTACAGGCCCCGATAGGAAGTTTGCGATTCTATAGGATCTGTAGATTTTGTCAGCAGATTTTGTTAACTATTACTGTCATCACCCAGGAAGCTGCGCAGGTGTTCGGCGCGGCTCGGGTGGCGCAGTTTGCGCAGGGCCTTGGCTTCTATCTGACGGATGCGCTCGCGGGTAACGTCAAACTGTTTGCCCACTTCTTCCAGCGTGTGGTCGGTATTCATGTCGATACCGAAACGCATACGCAGCACCTTGGACTCGCGTGCGGTCAAGGTGGTCAGAATGTCCTTGGTGGATTCGCGCAGGGATTCACTGGTGGCCGAATCATCAGGCGAGAGGATGTTGAGGTCCTCAATAAAGTCGCCAAGATGTGAATCTTCATCATCACCAATAGGCGTTTCCATAGAAATGGGTTCTTTTGCGATCTTTAATACCTTGCGCACCTTGTCTTCAGGCATTTCCATCTTTTCAGCCAGTTCCTCAGGTGTGGGTTCACGGCCCATTTCCTGCAGCATGGCACGGAAGATGCGATTGAGCTTGTTAATGGTTTCAATCATGTGTACCGGTATGCGAATGGTGCGGGCCTGGTCAGCGATCGAGCGTGTGATGGCCTGGCGAATCCACCATGT
>CAZRKQ010000076.1:0-29387 GCA_964600755.1 uncultured Thiotrichaceae bacterium | reverse complement strand
GGCCCACCCTGGCCCCCAAAATGAGGCACAAAGCCTGATACCGGCAAATCATATTCATGCGGATATTGTACAGCAACCAGGTACAAACCTTCTGCAGGTGCAGTCGGCCCTGCCCGGGTACGGTCTTTTAACGCCAGCAGCTCACCCATCCAGCTGAGCGGTCGTTCACTACCACCTACCTTGAGTAAGGAGCCGACAATGTTACGTACCATATGGTGCAGAAAGGCATTGGCCTGAATATCGATATAAATGAAAGGGCCTTCAGCTGTAACATCGATTGACTCAATGAATCGCACGGCATGCTCGGACTGGCAGGCAGATGATCGAAATGATGAAAAGTCATTTTCGCCAAGCAGCACTTGAGCCGCATCATGCATCGCACGGGTGTTCAGGTCATTGTGCACCCAGGTCACACGATGACTGTATAGCGCCGGTCTTGCCGCACGCTGCTGGATAATATATCGATAGCTGCGCCGGGTAGCACTGTAGCGCGCACTAAAATCAGCAGCAACCTGCCTCGCCCAGTGTACACAGACATCATCGGGTAAGTGCGTGTTAACACCCATTACCCACGCCTTTGATTGCCTCTCGGCATGAGTATCAAAATGAACCACCTGCCCTGTTGCATGGACACCCGTATCAGTGCGCCCTGCACAAACAACCTGCACCCTGTGGTCTGCCACGATTGAGAGCGCTTTCTCTATTTCATCCTGTACAGTGCGTGTTCCATGTGACTGCATCTGCCAGCCACAAAAGCGGCTGCCATCATATTCAATACCGAGGGCAATTCTACGGGTTTCTGGCTGCGCTATTTCACTCATAAACGGTTTACACAATATAGCTCTGTCTCTCGAACATTGGCGACAGATGCGTCTTGAATTTAACAGCCGTAGTCTGGAGTATCATGCGATGAAACTCCAGACTATTACTTGTTACGTATCTGGATTTGTTCATTGTGTGAATCAGCATTTTATTTCGCCTTGATGGTTTTCGGGTGGTTAGCTCATTTATTAATCACGCGTAACAAAACGTTAGTTTCGCTCCTGCTGGAGCGAGTTACGTTGCAGATCACATCCCTGTGATCTGCCCTGCGGGTCTGCTTTGCAGCACAAATCCATTCCTGATGAATTTGTTTTTGCTCGCCCAAAAAACGTAACCCAAAAAATGCGCCCCAAATCGCTCGTGCTCCGCATCCCCGTAGGGCGGATTAGGCGTTAGCCGTAATCCGCCGGATGCAGTCGGTGCAATACGCTTCGCTATTGCACCCTACACGCTGTTTGACTGGAAAGTGGGATTTCCCCTTGAAGTTTGCCGAGGCATTCGTCTTTGGTAGGGAAAATTCGACAGGGACGTCGAATTTAGTCATGTCGAGCCTGGACGGCGAGTCAGGACGGCCCGTAGGCAAAGACGAATGCCTCGGGGACCCGCCAGGGCAAACTGGTTGGGGTGTCTTTTCTTTTGGTTACTTTTCTTTGGACAAGCAAAGAAAAGTAACTCGCCATCAAGGCGAAAACAAATGCATAAAATACCCCAAACAGCTTGATCTTGTATCAATGATGACAAGCTAGGGATTAAGACCTTGTAACTAATTGAATCCCCGTATAGAATACGCCGCCTTAACAATCAGATCTCCTTGCTCCACTGCCAGACAGGGGGCTTTAACCAAGAGGAATATTATGCGTCACTACGAAATCGTATTTCTGGTGCACCCGGACCAGAGTGAACAAGTAGCCGGTATGATCGATCGCTATCGCAACATGATCGAATCAAATGGCGGCAAACTTCATCGGCTCGAAGACTGGGGCCGTCGCCAGCTTGCTTATCCAATCAACAAGATTTACAAGGCTCACTACGTGCTGATGAACATTGAATGTGATCAGAATGTGCGTGATGAACTCGAGTCAGCCTTCCGTTTCAATGATGCGGTTATCCGTAACCTGATTATGAAGCGTGATGAAGCAATCACCGAGATGTCTGTTCTGGCCAAGGAGAAAGTCGAAGAGGCAGAGAGCAAACCGCGTGCTGCTGAAGAGGAAGTCGTTGCTGTTAGCACCGATGAGCCTGTATTAGAAGCCGAAGAATCTTCAGAAGAAATTTCTGAAGAAGTTTCCGAGCAATAGAGGGGATTGAAGCATGTCTTATTTTCGACGTAAACGTTATTGCAAATTTACTGCGGAAGGGATTTCCTCCGTTGACTACAAGGATATCGAGCTGTTGAAGGGCTTCGTAACCGAATCCGGAAAAATTGTACCGGCCCGTATTACTGGTACCAAGGCAAAATACCAGCGCCAGTTGACCAAGGCGATCAAGGTTTCGCGTTACCTTGCACTGATGCCATATACAGACAGCCATACGTAAGTAACTATCACTTGGTACGGCTGGAACATGCCGACCGAATGAGTGCTCAGGCATGATTTCGCTGGCCAGATTTATACTGAAAGGGTATAGCCAGGCTGCACTGGTTGCAGCAAGTATGGCAATGCTGGGTTTGTTGCTGCCGCCGGTTGCATGGTTGAGTGGTGCTGCTGTTGCACTGGTCACACTGGTTAGCGGCCACAGGACTGGCCTGCTGGTAACGGCGATTGCGGGTATCGGCACCGCAGTGCTGGCTGGATTAATACTGTCAGCTCCAGAAGTGGCAGCTTATTACGTTTTGCTGGTCTGGCTTCCGGTAGTGATGGTCGCTGTGGTGCTAAGGCAGACAGTGTCACTGGTAATAAGCCTGCAACTGATTGCTGGTGTCAGTTTGCTCGGCATCATTATTTTGTACCTGTTTTTTCCGGATTTTGGAGAAATCTGGAGGTCATCACTGAACATGATGGCCGATGACCTGATTGCGAAGTCAGAAGGTAAGCTCGACGAGCAACAGTTGCAGCAGCTTATTGACCAGATTGTGCGAATACTGCCGGGCTTTTTTGCCAGCAGTTTCATGATCGGTACCATGCTCAGCCTGTACCTGGCGAGATGGTGGCAGGCTGTTATTTATAATCCAGGGGGATTTGGCAAGGAATTTCGTGCCATCAATCTGGGTAAGACGTCAGCCTTGATTGCACTGGCCGTAGCACTTGCAGGTTCGATTATTAATGCGGATGTTTTCAATGCGATGCTGCTGGTTGTGTTTGTCCTGTATCTGAATCAGGGCGTTGCAGTGCTACATGCTGTGTTTGCCGGTAGACAACTAAATGCGGTCTGGTTGTTTCTGGTTTATCTGTTTATGTTTTTTGTACCGCATACAGTGGTTCTGCTGGCCCTGGCCGGCCTGGCAGATACCTGGATAGACTTTAGAAGGCGATTAATCGCCTGAATAACGTTTGAGGTTATTACGATGGAAATTATCCTGCTTGAAACTATTGATCGCCTTGGTGGATTAGGTGATATGGTGAATGTACGCCCTGGATTTGCCAGGAACTACCTGCTGCCCAAGGGCAAGGCCAAACTCGCAACCGCCGAGAACATTGCTGAAATTGAAGTACACCGTGCCGAACTGGAAAAACACGAGGCAGAAATGCTGGCGGCTGCGAAAGCACGTGCTCAACAGCTTGATGGTCTGGATATCAGTATCTCGGCAAAATCAGGTGGTGAAGGCAAATTATTCGGTTCCATCACAAATGCGAATATTACAGAGGCCATCAATGAGCAAGGCATCGAAGTCGAGAAAAGTGAAATTCGTATGCCAGAAGGCCCAATTCGTCTAGCAGGAAAATATGAAATTGATCTTCACTTGCATGCCGATGTCAATGCGACTATCAGGCTGGAAGTCATTGGTGAAGAAGACTGAACACCTTTGGTGTTAGTTGTCAGTTATCAGTTATCAGTTGACAGTTTTCAGGAACAAAAAAAAGCCGGAAACGAATACCGTTTTCGGCTTTTTTATTGACTTACTGGTACAACTTCGAATTTGCTGGAGTGTTGCGTGATAAATGCCAGTTGGCACTTGAAATACTCTGAAGACTGGTAACTTACAACTTAAAACTTTTATTATTCAAGACTTGCCTCAAACGCGTGCTCGTGTAATTCTTGTGGCTCACAAATCCGACCCCGACACGCACTGATTTATGCCAGATACAGCCACATTTCCAGCAACCTCGCATCAGGACAATTTGAGAGTTCCACCGCACTCTGTTGAAGCAGAGCAGGCGGTAATCGGTGGTTTGCTGCTCGATAACCGTGCCTGGGAACAGATTGCCGACCGTATTACAGAAAGTGATTTTTACCGCGGTGATCATCGCATTATCTTCACCGCCATTCGTAACCTGGAAGAAAAATCACAGCCATTTGATGCAGTAACTTTATCTGAGTGGATGCAGAAGAACGGCCTGCTCGAGGATGCAGGCGGTCTGGCCTACCTGGGGCGCCTGGCTAAAGAGACGCCGACAGCCGCCAATATTGTTGCCTATGCTGATATCGTGCGCGAGCGCTCGGTGCTGCGTCAGTTGATCGCAGTCGGAACCGACATCGCTGGTAACGGTTTCAAAACAGAGGGCCGCAGCAGCCGCGAGCTGCTGGAAGACGCAGAAAAACGTGTATTTGAAATCGCAGAGCAGGACATGCGGGGCCGTGGTGGCTTTCAGGATATCAAGGACTTGCTAACTAAAACCGTCGAACAGATCGATTACCTGTTCCAGTCGGAAGGCAATATTACCGGCATCCCCACCGGTTTCGACAAGTTTGATGAAAGCACCACCGGATTACATCCGGGTGAGCTCATCATCGTCGCCGGGCGTCCCTCGATGGGTAAGACAACCTTCGCGATGAATATTGCCGAGAATGCCGCTATCGGCACGAAGACACCGGTAGCGGTATTCAGCATGGAGATGCCCGGTGAACAGCTTGCAATGCGTATGATCTCATCGCTCGGTAGAATTGATCAGCATCATATTCGCACTGGCCAGCTGACTGATGAAGACTGGCCACGAATTACTTCCGCCGTGCACATGTTGTCAGAAGCCAACCTGTTTATTGACGATACACCTGCAATGTCACCCGGTGAAATACGTGCCCGGGCGAGGCGCATGAAACGTAAGCACGGCCTCGGCCTGGTCGTGGTCGATTATCTTCAGTTGATGCAGGTTCATGGTGGTAGCGAGAACAGGGCGACCGAAATATCGGAAATCTCACGTGGCCTCAAGGCACTGGCTAAAGAACTGCATGTCCCCGTGATTGCGCTTTCCCAGTTAAACCGGTCACTCGAGCAACGTCCTGACAAACGGCCGATCATGTCTGATTTACGCGAATCCGGTGCGATCGAACAGGATGCTGACCTGATCGTGTTTATTTACCGTGATGAGGTATACAACGATGACAGCCCGGATAAAGGCATGGCTGAAATTATTATCGCCAAGCAGCGTAATGGTCCTATCGGCAAGTCCGTGCTGACATTCCTTGGTAAATACACCAAGTTCGAGAACTACATCCCGGAAATGTACATCAACGACGGGCCATGACCTGACAATGAAGCACGGACTATTAAGGCACAGGGAGCGTAGCGCACAAATTCAAATCGATGGCGATGCCCTCAGACATAATCTGGGCAAGGTAAGGGAGTATGCGCCATCCAGTAAAGTAATGGCCGTGATCAAGGCGAATGCCTATGGTCATGATGTACTGGCGGCCGCTGCTTACCTGGATAATGCTGACGCGTTTGCGGTGGCGATGCCTGCTGAAGCTGTAGCGCTCAGGCGTGCCGGAATTTCCAGGCCACTCGTCGTACTGCAGGGCTTCGCCAATCCGGAAGAGCTCAGGCTGTGCGCTGAGCATGACTTACAGCCTGTGGTTCACCAGCAATGGCAGGCAGAGCTGTTGTATACCGCAAGCCGTTTCGGTCTTGATGTCTGGCTCAAAATTGATACCGGCATGCATCGACTGGGTGTGCCGCTGGAAGCTGTCGATGAGGCATACCAGACCCTCAATTCCTCCGCGGTAGTTCACAGTATCAAGTTTATGTCGCATTTCGCGAATGCAGATGATCCGACTCATCCTTTAAATAACAATCAGTTAGAAAGTTTTATTAATGTTGTATCTGGTTATGGTGCTGAACGCAGTATGGCCAATTCTGCAGCAATAGTCAGCAATACGGACAGCCACCTGGAGTGGGTCAGGCCCGGTATCATGCTTTATGGAAGCTCGCCTTTACTTGAACGCAGTGCCGAAGATCTGGGGCTCAAACCCGTGATGCAGTTTGAATCACGGCTGACAGCCATACAACAGGTGCGCAAAGGTGAGGCCATTGGATACGGCAGCACCTGGCAATGCCCTGAGGACATGCCTGTGGGTGTGGTCGCTGCCGGTTATGGCGATGGCTATCCGCGCCATGCCCCCTCAGGCACACCGGTGTGGATAAATGAGCATTTATGCCCAACGGTAGGCAGAGTATCGATGGACAGCATCTGCGTTGATCTTCGCGGCGTCGATGCCGTTCACGGTGACCGCGTGGTGTTGTGGGGCAGGGAGCTGTCAGTCGATGCAGTTGCCAGCCATGCAGGTACAATTTCCTACGAAATACTGTGTCATGCCGGCAATACGGCAAACTTGGCATAGTAAACAGAAGATTAAACGCAAAGGCGCAGAGACGCAAAGAACGCAAAGGAAAACATTTTTTTGTGTATGTAACTACATGTGTTTATTCCGGAATACTCGGCCGTATAAAATCTATTTGTGCGTGATCGGAAAAATCTTGTTCATAGCCTGTTGATTATTCGCGGCAAAAGCCGTTCTACAACAATAATTATCTCTGCGTCCTTTGCGCCTTGGCGGCTTTGCGTTTAAATCTGTTATCTGTCTGTATATGAGTCCAATATTTGGACTAAAAAATCGCCAAAATATAGCGTTTTCGGCTCTGTGCGCTATCCTTTCAAGCTATAAAACTTAAATTCTAACCGGGCTAATAAGACTATAAAGAAGTTCAGGAGTTAATTATGTTTAACAGGCACCTGTTAATCGCTGGCGTAGCGATTTTGTCTCTATCATTAACATCATGCGGTACGGGTACAACTTCCATGTTCCGCGTTGATCCAGCACGCACTGGTGTTGTGAGTGATTCTGGACCGACTTCACTGGATAAGCTGAAGTGGAAATACACGGCACCCGATAAAGTTTATTCATCGCCGGTTGCGGGTGACGAAGAAATTTACCTGGGTTGTAATGACGGCTATGTTTATGCGGTGGATTCTGCAACTGGACTACTCGAGTGGAAATACCGCACCGATGGTAATGTTGAGTCAACACCGGCGCTGGTCGATGGTACGCTCTACGTGGGTAGCTGGGACAACAACCTGTATGCTATTAATACTAAAACACACGGTACCAAGTGGAAATTTCCAACCAAGGGTCCTGTCTCATCATCGCCTGTTGTAGTTCGTGATGTTGTCTACTTTGGCAGCGAAGATGGCCATGTTTATGCTGTTGAAGCAGAAACCGGTTATGAGAAATGGCGCTTTGATGCCAAGGGTGGTGTATACAGCTCACCGGCAGCGTATGGCGATCATATTTTCTTTGGCACTATGACTGGTTATTTGTTTGCTGTTGATAAAAATACCGGGCAGGAATTCTGGCGTTTTAATGCGCATCAGAAGATCCATTCATCGCCGGCAGTTGATGGTGAAAAAGTTTATGTTGGTACTGATGCCAAGTTAGTACATGCGATAAACATCAAGACTGGCCAGGAAATGTGGCAGAAGAAAACAGCAGGCCAGGTACTGTCTTCACCAGCAATTGATGGTGACAATATTATAGTGGGCAGCAAGGATGGCTATGTCTATTCGTTCGATGCAGGTAATGGTTCTCGCCAGTGGGAGTTCAGAACAGAAGCGCCTGTATTCTCTCCACCAGTAGTCGCATCAGGTACGGTTTATGTAGGCAGTACTGATACACACCTGTATGCACTCACCTCGAGTCGCGGTAACCTGCGCTGGAAATATCGCAGCGATAACAAGGTATATTCAGCGCCAGCTGTAAAAGATGGCGTAGTCTATTTCTCAAGTGTAAACGGCTCGTTATACGCAATACAGTAGATAGACTTTTTTCATTGTATAAAAAGCCGCTGTGTTTTCAGAACCAGCGGCTTTTTAACTATCTTCGCCCCAGACTTTTTTACGGCACAGCCCGATAAAATCGCAGTAGCTGCAGGTGCGCTGATCGCCCCATGCGGGCAGGGGCTTGCCATCACGTTCCATACTGACGATAGTCTGTAGTCGATCACGGATGTCATGGCTGAGTGAACGCAGCTCTTCGCCTTCGATGCGCGCTTTGGTTCGGACTGATCCGTTGCTTTCGTCTAATGACAGATACTCCACCGAGCTGGTGTCGCCTGCCAGCAGCGCATAGGTGGCGAGCTGCACATCTTCCCCGCAGTCAACATCTGCCTGCCGTGCTGTTGAGCCTGTCTTGTAATCGATTATGGAATGATGGCTGCTTTGCTCAACATGTGTATCGATGCGATCAAGCCGGCCATGCAGTGTCAGCCCGATATCATTCAATGTGGCTTCGCACTGTTTTTCTGTTTCACTTACAGTCCAGTGCTGCTGTTGTGAAATTTGCCAGTTGATATACGCAGGAACATGCTGTATCCATCGATGTAACCAGCTTCGATGCAGGGTATTATCTTCCATGTCCTGTTTGAATACCGCCTCAGAAATCACTGTGAGGTGATTGATCGCCCTGTCTTTGTTTTCTTCAGTCAGTTTATCGGGAAAAGGCCCCGGTAGATTTTTCACAGGCCTGTGAAAGGCATTAAGAATTTTATGTATCCGCTCTCCGTAGTCAGATTTTTGCAGCTCTTCACGTATCTCATCAGGCGGCTTTAATCTCATGCCATCACCGGCAAAATATTTATAGGGACAATCGATTAGTCGCTGATGTGCACTGGCAGATATTCTCTCCGGTATTGCCTGTAGTGGCAGTGATGGCGCAGGCTGTTGCGGTATGCCAGGTAACTTGTCCGTATCACAAATAAATACTGATGTGTTTTGACTCAATAATTTTTTAAGGTATGTATTTTCCAGAGAGCTATCGTAAGTTAACGCATGAAATGTTTTAAGTGCTTCTAGCCATGGTGACAGAGGGACCGGTTCGCCATTTTCCTCGTGTTTGCAGGTAATAAGAATTTCTTTCGATGCATGCAACAGGCGTTTGAATTGTTGAAGTTTGTGCTCCCGCTGTTGCTGCCAGTCTGAAAGCCCCAAAGACTTGCGAACAGACTGATTGAAAAAAGGTGAAGCATCCGGTTTACCCGGCAAGTGCTGCTTGTCTGCAGCCGCGATAATCAAGGCATCGAAATGCTGGCATTCCGCTTGTGCCATGCTCATCAGCCTGACGGCAGAAGGCGCAGTCTGTGGGCTGAACAGCTGCTGCTCCAGTGTCATTCCCAGCCATATCCTGAAATCACTCCAGTGCATGTCAGGCTTTGACTGCCGCAGGCCATTTTGCATGTCATCCAGGGCGTTGAGTATTTGTATGCCTGCTGCATCGTCAGCAAACGCTTTCAGTACACCAAGTTGCTGAAGACTTGCGGTTAGAGCATCCAGATATTTGTCGAGGCTGAATTTCCTGTTTGAGCGATAAAGCTGCTGTAAGTAGTGAGCGGCTTTTTCCAGCGCATTAAGCAACAGCACAATGTTGTTGTACGTGTTTTTTGGCCAGTTCTCCAGGCGATGTAAACGGTATTCAAGTTGTTTTCTGTAACGCCTGATACCATGTCCAATGTTCTCATGCAGGATGATGTCGTTTTCCAGACGATAGACTGTTTCAAGTAACTCATCATTATCCAGTTCTGACTTGAAGAAGTGTGACTTGAGTAAGTCAAGCATCGGCCGATAATCAAAATCTTCTTCAATGCATTCGAGCCAGCGCTCGAGCACAGCAGCGGCACTGGTGGTTGATAGCGACCAGCCGGCCATGTCCTGGATATAGACATTGGCCCGTTCCAGTAAAGCACGTACCCGGCGCGAGAGTTTACGGTCCTCGGAGACGATGCCTATATTCTGCTTGCCCTGCAGTAGCCATAAACGTACCTGTAGATCGACCGCACGAGCTTCAGTTTCTGCATCGCCGGAATAAAAGATCGAAAATGGTAATGGTGTGCTGTTTTGGGTCTGCCGGTAAGCATCTGCGCGTTGTTTTAGCGGTGCTGTCTCAAAATCAAAAGCGGAATTTATGAATACAGACGTCGAGGTTCTTGAATCATTTGTTGATGCATCAGTAGTGTCGGAAAAATCGATCACTGTGCATATGTTATTTGCACAGGCGGATGCAAGGAAGTGTTGCTCGCATGGCGCCAGGTGTTCAGGAGCGACCAGGTAAAAATGCAGGTTATTGTTAACCACCGTTCTTGCCTGCTTGAGGCGTTCAATATATGCAGCCGAGGCATCAAGCAGGTTGCTGGCTGTTAGTTGCTGTTGCCATGCGTGCCATAAGCGGTAGACCAGTACGGCCTCCTGCTGCAAATGCTGGTTTGAATGTTCGCAGTCATAGGCTCTCCTTAGTGTTTTTATCCACTCATCATGGCTTTGCTCGAGGGCGCTGACTTCGTTTAAGGCAAGCTCGTCGAACAGGTGTAGCAAGGTCATGCTGACCTGCCATTTGTTCTCTTCCTTGAATAAAGCTGGATTTTCAGCCAGTGCCTCGACAAAGAGCAACTGACGTGCCTGCTCTGAAAGAATGCTTACAGTGGGATCCGGCAAAAGAATGTTATTGCTGACCCATTGCCGCAGTGTACCGATAAAAGGCGGGATAACAGCCGTTTGATTTTCCGGCAGCTTGTCCAGGATGCATTTTCTGAAATGAGAGGACAGGTTTTGCGAGGGTGTAAATATGCAGATAGAGGACAAATCAGGCAGTTCATCCTGATGTGCCTGAAGCAGCGCCAGCGCAGTTTGTGCAGCGATGTCCTCATACGCCGCGACCAGTAAACCAGCGGACAGCGCCATGTGTCGATTATCTCTCTAGATATTGAAGCTTGTCTTCAACTCCGTCCCATTCCGCTGCATCAGCAGGTGGGTCTTTACTGACATTGATGACAGGCCAGTCAGCAGTTAATTCTGCATTCAGCTCGATAAAGTGTTCCTGCCCTTCAGGGACATCATCGTCTGCAAATATTGCTTCGGCCGGGCATTCAGGTTCACACAAAGTGCAATCGATGCATTCTTCCGGATCGATGACCAGAAAGTTCGGTCCTTCATGGAAGCAATCGACCGGGCATACATCCACACAGTCTGTGTATTTGCACTTGATACAGTTTTCTACAACAACATAAGTCATGATAATTACGTGTTAGCCCTGAAAGCGCGAAATATAACATAAGCAGTCACGACACGGCGACGCTGAATAGTCTAAAATTGTATTCAAAATGATGTTAATCAAGGTTGTAACATGTCATCTGTAAAAACAGCTGTTTTCCCGGTCGCCGGACTGGGAACACGTTTTCTCCCGGCTACGAAATCCGTTGCCAAGGAAATGCTCTCCATCGTCGACAAGCCCCTGATCCAGTATGGGGCTGAAGAAGCCTTCGAGGCAGGTATCAACAAGCTGGTATTCATTGTCGGCCGCACCAAGAATTCGATAATCGATCATTTCGACAAGTCCTACGAGCTGGAGACTGAACTGGCGATACGCGGCAAGGACAGCCTGCTGAAAATCGTCAAGGACGTTATTCCAGACGGTGTTGCCTGCGTCTTCATCAGGCAATCGGAAGCGCTCGGCCTGGGGCATGCTGTGTTATGTGCCGAAGCCGCTGTCGGCAATCACCCGTTCGCGGTGATTCTGCCGGATGACCTGATCAGAAACGAAGGCAATGGCTGTGTGAAGCAAATGGTAGAGGTATTTGATGAGTACCAGTCTTCGATCATCGGCACCCAGACAGTAGCGATCGAGGAGAGCGATAAATACGGTATGGTGGCAGGGGCCCGGGTCGCAGACAGAATTGCGAAAGTGGAACAGATTGTCGAAAAGCCATCGCCCGCTAAAGCACCGTCCGACCAGGCTATTGTTGGACGTTATGTGCTCACGCCAAAAATATTCGACCTGCTCAGAACCACGCAACGTGGCGCCGGTGATGAGATCCAGTTGACCGACGCCATTGCGGCCCTGCGTGAACATGAACAGGTTCTGTCTTACAGCTTCGAAGGCAGGCGCTATGATTGCGGCAGTAAAATCGGTTACCTGCAGGCAACCGTAGAGTTTGCATTACAGCATGAAGAGCTGGCCGACGAGTTCAAGAAGTACCTCAAGCAGCTCAAGTTATAAACAGACGCGCATTGTATCAAATATAAGACAATGCTAATATTAAGAATTATTCTTAATCGAGCAGATTGCATGCAATGAGTGACGAAACTGACAAGAAAAAAAGCGGCATTACACCCCTTAGCTTCCTTGGTAGCCTGTTTGCAGGCTGGTTTGGCGTGCAGTCAGAAGCCAACCGGCAACGTGATTTCGAGCACGGCAAGTTTTCTCACTTCATCATCGGTGGCATTGTGTTCGCAATCCTGTTTGTGCTTGCTGTTGTATTGATCGTGCAGGTCGTTCTGAAGACAGCCGGCAGCTGAATTTTCGATCATGCAATAGAAAAAAAGCAGTCAATGACCGCTTGTTTTATGCTTGAGAGAAATTGGCTCCCCATCGTGGATGCATATAGAACCATTTGCATTGCTCCCACACCCGAAGTACGTTACGTTTTTCTGGGGATACGGGAGCTGTCTGTTCGGTAAGCCGCGCCAGATATTCAAGTGCAGCTAAGGCTGCTTACTTGTCATCAATTCCGAGCTTTTTCAATTTCCGCCAGAGCGAAACACGGTCGATCCCGAGCACCTTGGCGGCCTTGGTACGATTACCGTCAGCCATCCTGAGAACATTGAGGATATGTTCGGTTTCCTGCTCTTCGAGTGTCGTTGGTGGAGTAGCAATTTCCGGTGTAAAGACACGGACAGTCAGTGCTCCGAGACTTTGGGGCAGGTGTTCGATGCCGAGTTCCGGTCCGGAAGACAGCGCTACACCGCGCTCGATAAAGTTGGATAACTCTCGAATGTTGCCCGGAAAGTCATACTCGACCAGCCGCTGCAATGCTTCAGGTGTGATTTCCTGTACATCGTGGCCGATAATCGTCGAGTACTTCCGAAGCATATAATATGCAAGCAGCGGTATGTCTTCGCGCCGTTCGCGCAACGGCGGCAACGACAGGGTAACCACGTTCAATCTGAAATACAGGTCGTCACGCATCAGACCCTTGTCGACAGCATCCTTGAGGTCGCGATTGCTGGCGGCTACTACCCTGACGTCGACATTGACCGGTTCGGTCGATCCAACCCGCATCAATTCATGTTCCTGCAGAACACGCAGCAGTTTTACCTGCATCAGCAGCGGCATTTCCGTGACTTCATCCAGAAACAGCGTACCGCCTTGCGCGGCTTCGAAGAGTCCGATCTTGCGTGCGGTCGCACCGGTGAACGCGCCTCTTTCATGGCCGAATAACTCACTTGCAGCAAGTTCCTCGTGCAGGGCGCCACAGTTGAACGCGACAAACGCACCGTTCGCACGCGGACTGTGGTCATGGATGAAGCGCGCCATTAGTTCCTTTCCTGTTCCCGATTCGCCATTG
The DNA here is from genome assembly GCA_964600755.1 of uncultured Thiotrichaceae bacterium. Lineage (GTDB taxonomy): Bacteria > Pseudomonadota > Gammaproteobacteria > SZUA-229 > SZUA-229 > JABDQW01. The sequence continues at coordinate 15,802 of CAZRKQ010000076.1, read as the reverse complement.
ATCACGACGCTGGTATCCGTAGCGGCGATCTGGCGCGCCGTTTCGAGCAGCCGCTGCACTGCCAGGTCCTGTGTGATGATGGTGGTCTGGTTGGACAGTGTTTCAATCGTCTGGCGGAGTTCGCGGTTTTCGTTCTTCATGCGCCCGAACTCGAGTGCGCTTTTGACAATCTCGCGCGCTTCATCGAGCCTGAACGGTTTTGCAATATAGTGATAGGCTCCGCGTTTCATGGCTTTGACGGCGGAATCGAGCGTGGCGTGTCCCGTAATCATGATCACCGGTGTCTCGGGAATGGTCACGTGTACGTGTTGAAGCACGTCCATGCCATCGATCCCCGGCATGTGCAGGTCCGTCAGTATGAGATCAAACCGGGTGTGGCGCAGCGCATTCAGACCGCTTTTGCCGTCCTTGCACGTCGTGACATCATAGCCTTCCTTGACGAGCACATGACTCATGTTTGACAGGGCAATCGCTTCGTCATCGATAACCAGAATTTGCGGCCTCTGTTCTTCGTTTTCACTCATACAGTTTCCTCACTCGAAACGGGTAACCAGATCAGGAATTGCGTGCCTTCCGAAACACGGTTTTCTACGGTAATACAGCCGTCGTGCTCCTGGATGATTTCTTCCACCAGGTAGAGGCCCAGTCCTGTGCCTTCGCCTTCCTTGTTCGTGGTGAAGAATGGGGTAAACAGGTGAGGCAGGTTTTCTTCAGATATGCCGCGCCCGTCATCGGCAATCGTAAACAGCATGACCTCATCGGCCGAACTCACGGTCGCCAGTTCTCCCTGAACGCGTTCGATGTCCTCCGGCGATGAATCAGCCCAGGTCGTGGATTCACCGAAAACCCAGATATTGCTCGCACCTGCGGCTACCGCATTGCGGATCAGGTTGATGAAAACCTGCTGCATGCGTTCTCGATCGACCTTGACCGGGGTATCGGCAACGTCCTCGATATGCAGGTGTATCGACGGATCCATCTGACGATGAATGAGCAGTACCGCAGAGTTGACCAGGTCGCTTGAGCTGATCGATTGCAGGTTCTGCTTGGGCTGTCGTACACTGTCGAGCAGGCGGCGCACAATCCGCCTGGCACGTTCGGTTTCGCTGTCGACATGGGCCAGCCATTGTTGTCTGAGGCCTGCATCGCTGTCATCTTCCGTTAATAACTGTACTGATGTCGAAATATTCGACAGCGGATTATTCAGTTCATGTGCGACACCGGATACCAGTACACCCAGCGCGGCGGCTTTCTCATGGTGACGAATCTGGCTCTGCTGTGAGCGCTGCTTGTAGAGCATATTGTTGAAGTGCTGAACAAATGACTGGATCTCGATATTGTCCGACACCAGTGTGAGCTTCTTCTCCTTGCCGTCTGCCACCGCATCAAGCTGGCGCTCCAGGGCAGATATCGGCTGTACGACCTGCCTGCTGATAAACACAGCGCTGATCACACCCATGATGATCACGGCCGTCAGCGTAATGACCAGAATCCAGGACACCAGGTGCACCTTTTGGCTCAGCGATTGATGGTGCTCCATTGATATCTGGTGGACGATTTTCCAGATTCTCTGGCTCATGTCGTGCAGCATGGTCGCTGTGACCGGATGATCGGTCGCTTCTCTCGCTTCCAAGTCGTCGATCCGGTCACGGTACTGGGTTAGCAGTTCATCGAGCTTCGCGGTTTGTGTAGTACCGATCACTTCATCAAAGAATGACCGGTCCTGGTTGAAGAGCTTGCGAATCTGGTTGACCTGTTCCGCGAGCTGAATCCAGGATTCCGGCGTCTGGTAGAGCAGAAGGATCTCTTCATGACTCTGCATCTGCTGGGTTGCGGAGAGGAATTGCCTCAGTTTTTCGCTGTTGACGATCTGGTCCCGCAGCAGCGTGAGGTCGGCGTAAACCGTCAGCGCGATCGCGAGGATGGCGACATTCAAAAGGCCGAATGCATAGAGGATCTTTTTTCGCAGGCTGCTCATTGAGTGTTGCAATTTTCAACAGTGTTGCATGTGTTGCAGTGTATATGTTTCAGGAAAGTGTTGCAATGTGCATCAATCGGATATCCATGGGGTCTGGCAAGTTATTGATTTACATAGGCAGAACAATTGGCATGGCAAATGCATTAGTAATTGCAAATATACTTATTAATTTATCTAGGAGAAGAAACATGACCCCCCTTACAAATGCACTGAAAAAGATGCTCAACGGTCTGGCGCACGAAGATGCCGGTGAATATCTTACGCCGCGCCAGAAATCGGCCTATTTGCAGAACACTACTATGAATGTTGTCAATTCCGATGATCTTCCACCCGTTCTGAGTGAAAAGGCAGTGAAGAACACGCGTAGACGCGTGGCCATGTACATGGGCAGCACATTACCGAGCAAGATGATGGACTATGTGATTGAAACCTGCAGTAGTCTTGACCACGACCTGTCTGTCCTCACGTTCGAGACTGGTGCGGTTTCATCTGCATTGCTGGAACCTTATGTGAAGCAGCTGGAAGAACGCGGAATTGCCCTTGAAGCAGTCAAACTGTCCGGCGAACCGATTCCCGGACTGGCCCGCTACCTGCGCAGTCACTCTGAAATTGCGTTCATGGCGTGTAAGGATACGGGATATCTTGGCCGCAGCTATATCAACGGCACCCAGGTCAAGAACGCACTGCCGGTACCCGTTGTGGTAGTCGTTGTTGATCCGAAAGCGGCTGAAGCCCGGCCGGCGGTGCAGGGTGAAGAAACTGGCAGGTCCAAGATTGCCTGATTTCTTTCAAGACCTCTAATAAGGCCGAAAAGGGCTGCATTTATACAATGCGGCCCTTTTTTTGGCGGTTATCAGCGACGATGCGGGCGATCATGTCAATTACCTATACCAAATGGAAGGTTATTTGCCCCATCCCGTTTGAGATATAATTCGCGGCCTTCGTCCTTAAGGACAAGCGGACTGTATCCATATGATGTTGACCAAACTGTTTCCTTTTCTGAGGTGGTTCCCGCCCACCCGCGAAAACCTGAAAGCGGATTTCATTGCGGGGATCACGATTGCCATGATCCTGGTTCCGCAGAGCATGGCTTACGCCAACCTGGCAGGGCTGCCCGTCGTGTACGGCCTCTATGCGTCATTCCTGCCTGTGATTGTCGCCTCGATGTGGGGTGCGTCCCGCTTCCTGCATACCGGCCCGGTTGCGATGCTGTCGCTGATGTCCGCCGCTGCCATCGAACCGCTGGCAACGCGCGGCAGCGACGAATTCATCCAGATTTCCCTGTTGCTGGCACTGATGGTGGGCATCTTGCGACTGCTGCTGGGCCTGTTCAAAATGGGCGTGCTGATCAACCTGGCGTCTCACCCGGTCATTGTCGGTTTCACGAATGCGGCTGCGCTGATTATCGGCCTGTCGCTGCTGAACAGTTTTCTCGGTGTACCTATGCCGCGTTCAGAGAGTTTTCTGGCCGATCTGTCCCAGGTCTTCCAGCAGATACTGCAGGGGCACATTCCCACACTGGCGTTTGCAATCGGGACGCTGATCACGCTCAAATTCCTTGGCCGCTACTTTCCAAAACTGCCGGGCGTGCTGATAGTCGTGCTGCTCGGGATTCTCATCAGTCAGTCGACCGGTTTTGAAGATGAGGTCAGCATCACGCCGGACCAGATTGCGGATGCCAATACCGCGCAGATCTACGCGACGCTTGCCGAGAACCAGCAGAAGCTCAAGGCAGTCAAGGCCCAACAAAAAACCGTTTCTGAACAACTCGCGGTGACGGATGAAGGCGCACGCCTTGACCTGCAGGCCGAATTTTTCCACCTGCAGGGCGAGGAAAAGATTCTCAAGCTGAACATCTATCGCGATACCGTCGTGGCGCATGAACAGACCCTGATACCGGAAACGGCTGAAGACGGACGCGTTGTCTACGCAGTTACGACGGATAATCCTCTGCTCAACAAGGTCTACCGTCTGTCCGGATTCAATGACGGTCAATACCAGCTGTCGTCCGGCGGCAAGGTTGTCGGCTCGATTCCGAGTGGGCTTCCGGGTTTTACCGTGCCTCTTATGGACTTTGGCCTGATCTCTGACCTGTTCGCGACCGCGTTTATCATCGCGCTCATCGGCTTTATGGAAGCCACATCGATTTCACGTGCGCTTGCCGCCAAGTCGCGCGAAAAACTGAATCCGAACCAGGAGCTGATCGGGCAGGGTCTCGCGAACATCGTCGGCAGTTTCTTCCAGTCCTATGTCGTCAGCGGTTCGTTTTCTCGATCTGCCGTGGCGGCACGCGTCGGCGCCCGCACGGGTATGTACGCCATCATCAGTGCATTCGGTGTTGTCCTCGTGATGCTGCTGCTCACTGATTACCTCTACCATCTGCCCAAGGCGATCCTGGCAGCCATCGTCATGAGCGCCGTGTTCGGTTTGATCGATTTCAAATCGATGCTTCATGCATGGAACGTGCGCAGGGCTGACGGCATTGCCGGTTTGGTGACGTTCATTGCGACACTCGTAATGGCACCGCGCCTGGCGGATGGTGTACTGATCGGAGTGGTAGTCACCATCCTGCTGTTCCTGGCGAGTACGATGAAACCCCGCAGTGAAGTCCTTGGTATCGCACCCAATGGTTCACTTGCTGGTGCAGCCAGCCATGACCTGCCACCTATTAGTGAAAACTTTGTCGTGATGCGTTTCGATGCGTCGCTGGTATTCGTCAATGCTGCCTATTTTGAAACGGCGGTCATGAAAGCGCTGAGCCATTTCCCGCAGGCCAAGGCAATCCTCGTGGTCGGTCAGGGTATTAACCGGGTGGACGCTTCGGGAGAAGAAAAGCTGCGTGCACTGGTCAGCGATCTCAAGGCAGCCGGTGTCACGCTGGCCCTGGCGGGTCTCAAGAAACAGGTAGTCGAGGCACTGGAGCGCGCAAACCTGAACAGCGTCATCGGCAGAGAAAATATCTTCTCCAACCGTAACATTGCTCTCGAGGAGATGAAGGCGCGGTACGACACCGTGGCGACCTGATCCGAACAAGCGTTATCTTCCATAAGATATCAACAAGACGGCAGTCACGCGGCGGCCGTTTTTTTGTGTGCTGACAAACCAGCGTGATCCAGGACTCTCGTGTGCCATAGCACCGATAAGAAAGGACTTGACTGAAAATAAAAAAGGGGTTTGCTGACTGCAAACCCCTCACTGTAGTGGCTCCCCGGCCTGGGCTCGATCCAGGGACACAAGTTGCACCAGATGAACAAATGTATCAGAACGTCTTTCTTCAAATAGCGGCCTCATTGTCTGGCAGCTAACTTGACCTGTTCATTCCCTGAAACAAGACTCTCCGACAATCTCCATTATTCCTTCATGGACGTTAGCGAGCTCATTTGCGAGTAGTAGTTTTGACAAGGCTTCAGTACTGGTCCGCTGCCGACTTGCAAGCATTACTGCCATATGTTTGATGAGTTTGTACGCCACAATATGGTTCTCGTCAATGAGATCCTTGAATTTTTCCAGCGGAACGCGTAATACTACGGTCTCCTTTGTGGCGCTAATCGTCGCGGAACGTGGTAAACCGTCCAGCACTGCAATTTCACCGAAGCAAGAGTGGGGTCCAAGGGTCTTGATTGTCCTTTCACCACTACCTGATTGTATCTTGACTTCTACTTCCCCGCTGTACAGGGCGTACCAGGCATCTCCGGGTGTACCTTCGCGGAATATGATATCCCCGGGCTCAAATTTATGCGCCTCGACGATGTGGGCGATCTCGTTGATATCATGCGGTTCGAGGTCCTCAAACATCGGAGTCGTGAGCAAAAAAGTAATCATGTTTTCACGTGAAATATTTACAGTCATGAGATGCTCCATGTGGTTATGGTAAACGATGGCAGCCCTGCATTCTCAGATACATTCCTGCCGACCCTGTGCAAGTGTTTACTCGCCAAATAATAAAGAATGCCAGAATAGCGTAGTATTCTGCCTTTGCGTGTCATCAAATAGCTTGATGCAGATCAAGAACCGGTTGTGATATGGCCATTGGCAGTGTTGTATCGGATTCTCTAATGAGTAATCATGATTCTTGAAGTCTGGCTTGATAAACAGGTAAACATTCGGACCTTATTCATCATGTTGCCCACCATCGACCTCGTCAGCCCAGACCTGACAAGGCAGGGTGCTGTTCAATGTAATTACAACCCCCTCGCTTAAATTAATAGTGATAATCATGGTGCATCTCGCGATCTCAGACGTTCATACAGATATCACTAAGGATCCGTTAATGGTCAGGCATCGCTCTAACAAGCAGATATAAGGCATAAACTTGGCTAATTGTTAAGTTTATATTTATGAGCCGTGCGCTGTTCCGTAAGTATTTGTCTTGCAAAATCAGTGTGATAGCGCTAAGTTAGTCTTTCATTTAAGTTCGTTGATTTACTAATAAATGGTTGGAAAACAGTGATGTTAAGAACCGCTATACGGATCATGGGACTTACATTCCTGTTCGCTCACGCAGTTAATGTATCAGCCTACGATATTGATCCTGAAATCGAGGCCTGTATCCGAAAGAACGCGCCTGAGGCAACTGTCATTCAGAGTATCAGGCTCAGGTCTGAGGGTCATATGAATGAGGAGAAGGCTCTCTCAGCTAAAGTTTATTGGAGATATCAACCCGCCGGAACTTCAAATTTACTCGCGGTATTTGACGAACCGGATGATATTCTTGGGTCCCGTCTTTTGTTCCTGGAGAAGAAATCTGAAAACGAAATCTATTTGTATATGCCGGCATTGTTCAAGGTACGGCGTATAACGTCTGACAGGATCTCATCGTCAATGTATGGTATGGATTTCTCCTATGAAGATTTCCAGTGGCTGTATAACATGCTATCAACAGCGATTTCCGAACAGCGGCCAGATGTTTCGATTGATGGAGAACCAATGTATGCATTTATTGTGATACCAAGTGCAGGTGAAGGATCATTGTATGAGACGATTTATTCCTATTTTGACAAAAAGTCTTGTGTGATCAGGAAAGTGGAATTTTATGAGCCAGGCAACAAGTTACGTAAAGTGCTGATAACAGTGCCTGAAGCTATAAAAGAAGTGAACGGAAAACTGGTTCCGCACAAATTTTTGATGCGTGATATTAAAGAGGACAGCGAAACAGAGCTAACTGTGCTTAGAGTAAAAGTAGATCCTCCTATTGATGATGCCTTGTTTGATCCTGCAAAGCTAAAGGACCATCGTGGCATCAACTGATACCAATCATTTACCACGTTGCCAGGCATTACCTGCACTGATTTGTAATTACCCAAGGACGATTGTTGTAGCGGTTCTGATTCTTTTCCTGCTGGCCCTGCTACAAATCGTCAATCCCCGTACCGGTGAGTTACATCTCAGCGTTGATCCGTCAGAGCAAGCCTTGCTGGGCCTGAATCATGAAGGCTGGGAGTTCTACCAGTTCACACGTCGTATTTTCGGTAATGACGAAGCCCTTATGCTCGCCATTGATTCTGATGATGTATTTTCGCCAGAGACTGTTGATCTGGTGTTGCGGCTTACTGACAGACTGTCCCAGGTCGAGGGCGTGGAAAAGGTTGTTTCACTCGCCAATGCACTTGTAATTCGAAGCACGGATTTCGGTATGGATATCGCGCCTATTTTGGAGAAAGCGCCCGAAACACCTGATGATTATGAAGTGCTACGCAGGGAGGCAATGGAGAATCCATTCATTTGGAACACTTTGATTTCAGAACAGAGCAATACCACGGCCATCCTGGTCAATCTTGAGAATTCGCAGGATCATGCATTACTAAAAGAGATTATTGCAAACGTGAATGCAATCGTCAGGGACGAGGCAAGTGATACACAAGTCTGGATAACAGGGCTGCCGCGGATATTACTTGCGACCAAGGAAATTGTGCTTGACGACCTTATTCGCTTTCCACCATTGATTACTGTCATGATGATGGTCCTGCTTTGGTTGTTCCTTCGCAGTGTGGTAGCTGTCCTGGTGCCTCTGTTTACAGTTATTATTTCGGTGGTTTGGACCGTGGCAACCATAACGGCGCTGGGTTATTCACTGAATATTTTAACCGCCCTGGTACCGCCTCTCCTCATGATTCTGACATTGTCCTATTCCATGTACATTATCTCGGACTTTCGAATGTCGATGCGAACAAAACATGCCGGAGAGCCCGAGATTACGGAAATTCTGTACAAGGCATCACTGCCGGTGTTGCTCGCTGGTTTGACTACTGCAGTCGGATTTTCATCCTTATACGTGAGCGAGTTGAACGCCATCCGCGAATTTGGTCTTTTTTCGGTGATTGGTGTGATCTATGCAACGATCATCTCTCTGACTTTTACTCCATCACTACTCGTATTGATGAAACGTTGGTCGCCAACGTTGGCGAAATCCGAATTTCCCGATAAAGATACTGCGTTTGACTACATCATCAAGCGTGTCGCTCGTTTTGATGCCGAGCATCGAGTGGCAATATATATTATTGCTGGTGTTGTATTTGTTATCAGCATTGGTGGTATGACTCAGTTGCGAGTGGGTACAGAGCATATTACGAATTTCCGGCCCAACTCAGATATAAGGCAGGCATTCGAACATACAAATGAGAGGATGAATGGCATCAATCCCTTCAGCATCGTTGTGCAATCGACTTATCCAAATGCTTTCAAGGAACCGGCGAATTTAAGAGAGCTTGAAAAGTTGCAACACTGGCTCGAGTCACAACCCGAGATAGGTGGTGTCACTTCTCTGGTAGATTACCTTAAATTCATCAACAGGGCGTTTAACGATAATGACCCGGCGTTTGAGCAAATTCCGGATACGAAGAAGATGGTGGGGCAGCTGCTCTTTTTCACGGAAAGTGATGATACAGAACGGCTGGTGAACTCCAGTCATCGCATAACGAACATGATTGTACGCACCAGGGTGATAGACTCGGATGATATCGAAAGCCTTGTTGCGCGCATTAATGAAAGGCTTCAACAATTACCAGATCACCTGGCGGCAAAGGCAACCGGAACACCGGTACTGATGAATCAGGCGATCGAGGATATTATGTGGGGTCAGCTTGAAAGTGTATTTATTGCCCTGATTATTGTCTACGCAATTCTGGTAAGCCTGTTTCTGTCATTCCGGATTGGGCTGATTGCGATTATTCCAAACCTGCTGCCTGTTGTTGTCTACTTCGGTACGCTGGGTATCACAGGAATAAGTCTGAACCCGAGTACCAGTCTGATTGCGCCAATGATTATAGGTGTGGCAATTGACGACACGATTCACTACTTTGCGCGATTTAACAGCTTTGCAAAGCAATACCATGACCCTGAACAAACGACAATCAAGACACTGGGGGTAGTCGGACGACCGGTAACCTACACGTCATTAGCATTGTCTGCAGGATTTCTTATATTGACTACCAGTGATCTGCGTATGCAGGCGCAAGTTGGTGCAATGGCAAGTTTTGCTCTTATTGTAGCATGGCTATCTGATTTCTTTCTGACGCCAGCATTATGCAGTCGGCTCAGAATCGCTACCTTGTGGGATGTCATAACGCTCGATCTTGGAAAAAGGCCGCAAGATACAATCCCGCTTTTCAATGGGCTTAACAATTTTCAGGCTCGTATCGTTGCGCGCATGGCAAGTATAAGGGAAGTTAAATGCTGTGAGCGACTTATAGAGATCGGTCAACCGGGCGAAGAAATGTATACAGTTATCGACGGAAAATTGCAGGCGTCCATAGAGGGTGATGATGGAATGATAAACCTTGATGCACTTGGTCGCGGTGATACTTTCGGAGAAGCGGGATTGTTTTATGCTACGCGTACAGCTAATGTTGATGTAGTTGAGGATGCCAGGCTTGTTAGTATCACGCGTGAAAATCTGGAAACTTTAAAACGTCGGTATCCTCGTGTTGCAGCACAGTTGTACTCAAATCTGAACGAAATACTGAGCACGAAGCTTGTGCATGCGACTGATCGGCTGAAATAAACGGGGCGCATGTAATTACACATAAGTGGTGTTGTAAATTTAGAATCTTATTATGCAAATTCGAATCCTGGGTTGTAGTGGAGGTATAGGGGCTGGTCTTCGTACTACATCATTGCTGATCGACAATGATGTGCTGATCGACTGTGGTACCGGGGTAGGTGATCTAACACTGGAGGAACTGGCTGAGATACGACATGTATTTCTTACCCATGCTCATCTGGATCATATCGCGCTTATCCCGTTACTGGTGGATTCGATATTCGATGAATTGGTTGAAAACCCGATTACTATCCATCTTCAAACCGAAACTCTGGAGATGCTCCGTCAATACATTTTCAACTGGCAGATCTGGCCGGATTTTGCCAAGCTTCCTGACGAGCAAAACCCTGTTATCAACTACGAATTAATAACTCCCGAGCAGGTGGTTGAACTTGATGGACGGCTTTTTGAAGTTATTCCAGTGACACATACCCAGCCTGCAGTAGGCTACCGTGTTAAGTCACCTGATGGCGGGTCTTTTGCATTTTCCGGAGATACCAGATGCACCGACCGGTTCTGGGAGGTGCTAAACGCCCATTCTGAATTGAGTTTATTGTTCGTGGAATGCGCTTACGCAGATCATGAGGAAACGCTGAGCCAGATAGCTGGCCATCATCGACCTTCCACACTCGCTGAAGATCTGCGCAAACTACAGCATTATCCGGAACTTTATATCTCGCATCTGAAACCTGGCGAGGAAGAGCAAATCATGCGCGAGCTTGCAGAGTTGCTCAACGAGCGAGAGCCGAAAATGCTCCAGCGTGGACAGGTTTTTGAATTATAAAGCAGGATGGTGACGATTCTTGACTGCGCAGAACTTGAAAGGAATTGTCTCGATCTGTTGTGATGATTTAGCTAGCCAGTACTGTATGGTTAACAACATAGAGTATGCTCAGGATCATGTGGCTGTTAGATAACTGGCAGTATCGGTATCGAATAGATCTTCAGCGGACGCCGTTATATTGTAACGGTCACGAGCCACCTCCATCACTGACCTGGCGAATTCCGGAAAATCCCGAAGGACTCGCTTGAAATCAGACTGTTCGAGTACAAACAGGTCGCAGTCAGTTTTTGCGCGGACGGATGCAGTGCGTGCTTGAGTAAGCAGAAGTGCGATCTCGCCGAAGAAATCACCATCCTGCAGCTTGCGAATCACAGTATCATTCTCGTCGAGTGTCTCAACTTCGCCACGATTGATGAAATACATCTCCTTGCCGGTATCGCCTCTGGTAACGATATATTCACCTGCAGCATGTATCTCTGGCTTGAGCATCATCATTAATGATGCCAGAAAAACTTTGCGGCACGGCTGAAACAACGGTACTCGATTAAGTGTCTCACAGTTGATTAGCTCCAGCCATTTGCGTCCATCATTAGCGATCAAGTCAAAAGCAGATTTAGGTCCCCAGGAACCGGCTGCGTAATTTGGAAAATCATCTGACGTACTTGTCGCCCAGGTATCGAGTATAGGTTGTGCGATGCGCCAGGCCGTTTCAACCAGTTCAGTCTGTGAGAACAGGGATGCATCGCCGATCATCGCGTCATAGATGAGTGTTTCGTAACCGGTACCCGGCGAATCTTTAAAAGACTCTCCATAATTAAAACGCATATTGACTTTCTGCAACGCTATGCTCGGTCCGGGTCTCTTTGCCTGGAACCTCAGTTCTATACCTTCATCAGGTTGTATATGAAAAACGAGCTGGTTTGCCTCCATGTGGTCCATGGCCGGCGTGTTGCGAAAAATAACATCAGGTGCTCGTTTGAACTGAACCAGAATTGTTGTTTCCTTCTTCCGCATGCTCTTGCCCGAGCGCACATAGACCGGCACACCTTCCCAACGCCAGTTGTCGATGAACAGTTTCATTGCTGCGAATGTTTCTGTTACCGATTCTGGATTCACACCCGGCTCATGCCTGTAGCCTGGATTCGTTGAACCATCCGCTTTACGACCAGAACCATACTGACCACGAATTGTATTGTTCATCACGTCTTCAGGGTTCATGATTCGCACGGCATCCAGCAATTTTGTTTTTTCGTGGCATATCGCATCTGCATGGAAGGATGTTGGTGGTTCCATGCAGATGTAGCAAAGCATCTGAAGTATGTGATTCTGTATCATGTCGCGAAGTACACCGGACTGATCATAATAAGCGCCGCGCACTCCCACCCCGACGCGCTCTGTTACAGTCAGCTGGATATGATCGACGAAGTTCCTGCTCCACAACGGTTCGAAAATTCTGTTGGAGAAGCGGAATGCCAGGATGTTCTGCACGGTTTCCTTGCCCAGGTAATGATCGATACGATATATCTGGTCTTCGTTCCAGAATTTCAAAAGTTCCTGGTTAAGCTTGCTCGCAGACTGTAGATCATGGCCAAAAGGTTTTTCAACGATGATGCGCTTCCAGCCGGGCCCAGGTGTATTGAATCCCGCCTGATGAAGTTGAGTAGCAATTATTCCGAACATGGACGGGGGCGTTGCGAGATAAAACAGGATGTTCCCGCCGGTCTGATATTTCTTGTCAAGCTCGTTGATGATGTCAGCCAATGCGACGTAAGCAGCGGGATTATCAATGTTGTCTTGCAGGTAATAGAGTTTTTCGACAAGCTGTTGCCAGGTACGTGGATTGAATTCTTTGCTGGTTGAAAACTGCCTGATACTGGCGGACATCATTTCACGGAATGATTCAGTTGAATTTTTGCGTCTGGCCATCGCAACCATGGCAAAGTTTTCGGGCAGCAGTCCATCACTGGCAAGGTTGTAAAGGGCTGGCATAAGCAAGCGCCTGGTCAGATCACCCGTTGCGCCGAAGATCACCATAATGCACGGATCACCTGGCTGCTCTGTAGAAGACAGTTCTGCAGGAACAGGGTTAGCCATCATTTCGCCTCCACTCATCGATCATTACAGCGACCAGTGCAGTCCAGCCGGTTTGGTGGGAGGCGCCAAGCCCGCAACCGGTATCGCCGTGGAAATATTCATGGAACAGGAGATGATCCTTCCAGTGCGGGTCTTGCTGAAAGTGCTTGTTATTACCATGAATAGGACGCCGTCCATCCTGGTCAGGCAGGAAAAGGTTTATCATTCGGTTGACCAGTTCTTCAGACAGTTGGCAAAGGGTCATATCAGATTCTTCATTGCCTTCGTCCAGTTTGACATTAAGCGTTAAGTCCTCGTCCAGAACCCGACCTATACGGCACAGAGATTCGGCCATCAAAAAACCTGTAGGAAACCACACAGGACCTCGCCAATTCGAGTTTCCACCTTTTATCTTTGTCTCTGCTTCACCAGGTTCGTAGTTAACATGCCGTTCGCCAAATACAAAAGGTTTATCTTTGTAGTTTCTGGAAAGGCTGCGCATGCCATAGTCTGAAAGAAATTCTTCAGGATCGAATACACGCTTCAGCAGTCTTGTCATCTGCTCGCGATCAATGTTCGCAAGGATATACGTAGTTTGATCATCTTTTACCACCGGGTAACTGCATATGCGTGTAAAGTCCTGTCGGTTGGTAAGAAACCACTGCAGGTTTGCCATAAACGAAGGAAACGACCTGGCCCGTTCTTCCTCAAGAGATTCAGTGGCAAAGAGTGGGATTAAACCAACCAGCGAACGCACGCGAAACTTGCTAAAACTACCATCTGCACTTCGCAGTACATCGTAAAAGAATCCATCTTCATCATCCCACAACTGGTAGTCACGGCCGCCCATGCGTTTCATAGCGGCGCCGATATAGTTATAGTGCTCGAAGAATTTAGTTGCCAGCCGCTCATAGACGTTATCTTCCCGGGCAAGCTCCAGTGCAATCTGCATCATGTTCAGGCAAAACATTCCCATCCAGCCGGTTGCATCGGATTGTTCAAGCACGGCACCATCGGGTAGATCACGATCACGATCAATGACGGTAATATTATCCAGCCCGAGAAAACCCCCCTCAAAGATGTTGTTGCCTTCGGTGTCCAGCTTGTTGACCCACCAGGTGAAATTAATCAGCAGCTTGTGGAAGCACCGTTCCAGGAAATCACGGTCGGCATTATTATGTAGACGTTTTTCCATGTTGTAGACACGCCATACAGCCCATGCATGTACCGGTGGATTAACTTCGGAGAATTCCCATTCGTAGGCGGGTATCTGTCCGTTCGGGTGTTGAAACTGTTCAAACAACATGAGCCAAAGCTGTTCCTTGGCGAATACCGGATCCACCAATGTCATGGTTACGGCGATGAATGCAAGGTCCCAGGCCGCAAACCAGGGATATTCCCATTTGTCAGGTACCAACAGAATTCGCATCGAGTTGAGATGGCGCCAATGCTGGTTACGAATTGTCTTTCGCGATGGGGGAGGTGGGCAGCATGGCAGATCGCCATCGAGCCATTTCTTTACATCAAACAGGTAGGCCTGTTTGCTCCAGAGTAATCCTGCAAGTGCCTGTCGTTGAATGCGCTTCTCCTCTTCACTTGCTTTCGGGGGATGGATCGTTTCATAGAAGATGTCGGCTTCTTGCTGGCATCGTGTGAAGATATCGTCGAACTCTGCAAAAGGCGCAGCTGGATTTTCCGGAGTCAGGCGAAGCGTTATCTCTACGGACTCTCTGGCAGGGATATCGAAGCGGTAGCTGAGACAGGCCTTTGTCCCGGTTAATTCAGGATTTATACATTGTTCCCTGTTGATGATGTAGCGATGAAACGCATCTTTCACAAACCTTGAATGACTGATGGCCTCTGATCCGAATACCACAGGCATATTGGTTTCATTATTGGTAAACAGCGGCTCACAGTTTCCGTGTGCATGCAGGTAATACTTGCCCAATCGATAGGGAAACAATAAACCTTTAAGCGGGTCGATAGCGCTGCTGTCTGCGACCAGGCTGATATGATCTGATTCAGCCGATGGATGCGCTTTAACAGGAGCCAGACTAATGCAAGGCTCAGGATCTCTTGGTTCACTCCAGGCCCAGGTGTTACGGTACCAGAGATGCGGAAGAATATGGAGCGGGGCAGCTTCGGGGCCCCTGTTACAGGCGCGGATACGAATACAGATGTCGGTGGGGGATGCTTTGGCATATTCGACCTGAACATCGAAATAGCGGTCGTCCTCAAAAACGCCGCTATCGATGAGTTCATATTCGGGACCTTCGCCGGCCCGAGCCTGGTTTTGCTCTACCAACTGCTGATAGGGAAATTCTTTCTGCGGATATTTGTAAAGATATTTCATGTAGCTGTGAGTTGGTGTGTTATCGAGATAGAAGTAGTATTCCTTTACGTCTTCGCCGTGATTGCCCTCATAAGGTGTAACACCAAAGGCACGCTCCTTAAGGATTGGGTCGCTTTCGTTCCACAACGCTAGTGAAAACATCAGTAGCTGATAGCGATCACAAATCGCAGCGAGACCATCCTCTCCCCAGCGATAGGCTTTGCTTCGCGCATGATCGTGCGTCAAAAAACGCCAGGCATCTCCATCCGGGCTGTAATCTTCGCGAACCGTTCCCCATGCGCGTTCACTGACATAAGGACCCCAGCGATACCAGGGAGGAACATCGCCGGTATTCTGCTGCATTCGCTCATGTTCGGGAGAGTTGTAATTACGTTTCATAACGCGTACATGCTTGAGATATCTGGCTATTCATGGTTTATGCTTGCAGAGAAATTTGTACATGCTCCGTAGATAAATCGTAAACAGTTTGAGCTTATTTGTAACAGGATTCATCGATGTTTTTGATCTGCATCAACCGATCTCATAAGTTGAATCAGCCGGTATAAACTCACGCGTGTGTAAGGATGCTCAGCTGCC
>CAZRKQ010000075.1:0-41340 GCA_964600755.1 uncultured Thiotrichaceae bacterium | reverse complement strand
GTCGTGAGCAGCGAGACAATAAACAAATCAGCACGTTCCAGGCGATACCATGAAAGGCCTTCTGCAGACACATCAACCCGGATAAAAAACCAGAACCAGTAGCCACCCGCGCAAAGCATGAGTGCACCGATATGCCAGAGTTGAGCCAGGATGCTGGGTGCAGGCGTCTCGGGTGTTGGATAGCCAAAAATCAGAATGGCGGTGGTAACAACGAATAAAATGAAGCCATACATGGTCAAAAGATGGGATAGCCTGCGTTGTGTATTGCAGAATTCACCAGACGTTAACACTTCATTCGCTAGTACTTGAACTGCAATAGATGCTTTTTCTCCAGTACTCACTGACCGTTTTGCGCTCTTTTTCGCTTTTTTCGCGTTTTCGAAAAAGTACTGCGCGCTTTTCTTATGGATCATATCAAGTACAGTCCCGCCTATAACCAGAAGGACCATTAATACGATATACCCCTGCATAACCTGGGGTGATATAAACGCCGAAAGCTCGGCAAAGGGATTGCTTGTGAACATAGGTTATCCTCAATAAATTTAATCGCAAGAGTATCCTTAAAGCGGCTAGCCGTCGAGTATAGTCTGCATATTCTTCATGCAAAATTCTATATCCCAACAAACCACTACGGTAATCCCCCCCATTTTTAGCTGTATTCATAAAATAGGGGTAAGGCCATTCCACCCACACCCGTATTCGGGCGCGCATTATTTTACGCTATTAGCCAGCGAGATGCTAATTCCTTAACTTCAGCAATGGTGTAGAACAGGAAATACCCATGCCA
Organism: uncultured Thiotrichaceae bacterium; assembly: GCA_964600755.1. Taxonomy (GTDB): domain Bacteria; phylum Pseudomonadota; class Gammaproteobacteria; order SZUA-229; family SZUA-229; genus JABDQW01. Next base: position 40,553 of record CAZRKQ010000075.1, on the reverse strand, counting down.
ATGATGGGTAAGTCGGTGTCAGAGCGCAATGGTTACTCATTAATATGACGCTCGTTTCGTGGCTCGCACCCCATTGCCTTGCGAGCCTGATGGACGTCTCCTTTATTCACTCCTCATAATTTAAGTGATGTGTCTGCAGAATTCTCCAGAGTTCTCTGGGCTAAGCTTTAGCATTCAACGGTTAAATCCAGAAAAAAGATCAGAAAACAGTTTTTCTACTATTGATATTCTGTGTTACGACCCATAATTAGTTAACAAGTGATAATGATTCTCAGGAGGAACAATTATGTTTGAACCTATTTCGATTCCATTTGGTGCTGTTATGATGTTTAACGTTGTTAAATTAAAAGATGGCGTTTCCGTTGAAGATGTTGAACTTGCTCTCGGTGAGATGTGCAATGTCGTTAAAAACACCTATGGCGATGACGCGGGTGTTTTATTGGTGGCCAGGTTTTTGAATATAACGGTTTTGTTTCCGAGCAGGGTTCTTTTGATGCTACCAAAATGACAGAAGAGCATATCGTCATAATGACCTACTGGAAGTCTTTCGAACAGCATGAAAAATCCCATGCTGACCATATTTTCAAAGAAAAATTCGATCAGGTAGCTGAATATTGTTCAGAAACCTACGAACTGGGCTACAGGATGTTATGGCAGGGGGTGCCAGAATAAGTGTTGGTATAATTTGGGGCAGACCACGCTTTTTAAGTCAAAGTTGTTTGAGACTACAGAAGTGTCGGGAAGTGTCGGGGTCGGACCTACGCAACTGCTTGATGTCATTACCATCTATTCTAATAATATTGTGTTTTCAGCGTTTAAAACATCCATTTCATACTTCAAATGAGTAGCGTAAGGCATAACGGGTTCTTTGAGGCCATAGGCATCATTATAATTGATTAATAACGCAATATTAGTATTGCGTTATTAATCAATATAGCTATTATCCAGGTATTAGTTTGATGTTTTTGTCAATTTCGGAGGACTATGATGGATTCTCAACACACTGCCCTGCTCGAGACCGTGATCGAGGCGGCGAAGGCGCAGGGGATCAGCCAGGGTGAGCTGGCGGCGCGGGTCGGGATTCGGCAGGAGACACTGTCGCGGGCGAAGAAGAACCCGGTGATCAGCCTGAAGACCTTTCTCGAACTGGTGCGAGTGGTGGGCCTGCGGGTGCAGCTGATACCGGACCACCCGGTGGCGGAACAGATCACCAGCGGCACCCTGTTTCCCGGTTCTGACGGCAGCCTGTGAGCACCGATCGCGAAGCGGTGGTGTGGACGCGGCTCGGCGGGCAGCCGCGGCGCATGGGTCGTTTGTATGTCACCGATAAGGAATGCCGCTTTACCTATGACGATGATTTTCTCGACACCGGGCTGCCGGGCCTCGGCATTGTCTATGCACCGGAGTTTTTCGGCAAGACCACGATCGTGCGCGAGCGCAGCGAGTTGTTCGACCTGCTGCCGCCGCTGCAGTCGCTGATACCGCCGCGCAACGAAGATAACTTTCAGCGCAACCTGGCGCTGGCGTCACTGAACGCCCAGGGTGTGAGCGGGCTTTCCGGTTTCGATGCCGACTGGGAGATCCTGAAAATCGCCGGTCACGGCGGCATCGGCCACCTCGATCTGTTCGAGAACGATGACAAGGCGCAGGACTGGTACGCGCATCCACAGGCGGTGGAACTGCACGAGATCAGCGACGACCTCGGTTTCTCGCTGAAGGAGTTCATGGCCTGGTACGAAGATGACCTGGACGTATTTATCCAGACGGTCGGCCCTACCCCGACGGTCGGCGGCGCGATCCCGAAGCTGCTGCTGTCGATACCCGCTTCCGGCTGGGACGGGCGCATCGGTTTGCCGACGCGGCAGAAGACGCCCGGCGTGACCGATGTCGTGCTCAAGTTCGAACAGACCACGCGCTACCCCGGTATCACCGAACTGGAGGCGCTGGCGTTGGACATGCACCGCGAGGCCGGTTTCGAGGTGCCGCGCTGCTGGACGTGTTTCTTCAAGGACATGCCGGCGCTGGCGGTGGAGCGCTTCGACCGCGATGCCGACAACCTGCCGCTGTTCACAGAAACCCTGTACTCGATCATTGCCTCCGGTGCGCCGGTGGAAGGTAACTATGGTTACCGCTACGACCTGATCTCACAGGCTATCGATACCGGGACGGTGACGATTGCGACCGATCCGCAAGCCGCGAAGCAGCATCTTTTCCGCCGCTTCCTGATGGCAACGCTGACCGGTAACGGCGACCTGCACCTGGAGAACCTGTCGATCATGCAGCTCGACAGCCTGCGTCGCTTCACCCCGGTGTACGACCCGACACCGATGCGCGCCTACTCGCAGCACGATTTATTGAGCGTAATGCCGTTCGGCAGCTACGGCGAGATGCCGGTCGGTGCGACCGAGCCGGTCAAGTTTGCCGAGGCGGTGGCGCGCTTTGCCAGGACCTGTGGCCTGACGCGCACGCAGGCGCAGGATACGGTGAATGAATTGATGGCGGTGACGGAAAGTTACGAGGCAAGACTCAACGCGCTGGCGACCTTGCCGGAGGGGAACAAGGCGCGCTTGATTGCGCGTGTCAGGGATGTGCGTAAGAAGTTGTCTTGAACCGGGTTGTGGGTAAAGTATTTAATCTCGCAATGGCGCAGAACACGCAGAGATAAAATATTTACTCTCGCAGAGGCGCTAAGCACGCAAAGATAAAAGAATTTACTCTCGCAGAGGCGCAGAGCACGCAGAGATAAAAGAATTTACTCTCGCAGAGGCGCAGAGCACGCAGAGAAAAACGATATTAGATGACAAAAATTACAGATCTTTCCTTTGCGGCCTCTGCGTCTTTGCGAGAGATTGGTAGGGTGGGCATTGCCCTCCGTTTTCCCGGTTCTATGCGACGTTGATGGTGGGCGGAGCCCACCCTACTTCTGCCTGTAGCCTGGATGGAGTGCAACGGAATCCGGGTTACGTGACTATAGAATTTACTCTCGCAGAGGCGCTAAGCACGCAAAGATAAAAAGAATTTACTCTCGCAGAGGCGCAGAGCACGCAGAGAAAAACGTTATTTGTTTATGAAAAAAACAACAGATATTACCTTTGCGTGCTTTGCGCCTTTGCGAGAGAACAGGTTATTAAACCTCCGATCAAGTCTTTGCTACTACAGGTAATAGCTTGTCGATCATTTCCAGGAAACTCTCCTTATCCACATAGTGAATGGTTTGCCAACCTGCATCTTGCGCACGTGTGGTGTTACTCATCATGTCATCCACAAGCAAAATCTCGTTGGGTTTTAGCGCCAGTTGTTCGGCGATATCGGGAAACAAACTCAGGTAATAATGGGAACAGATTTATTATTAAGAGAATAATTTTAATCAAGAAATCTATCGCCTTTTATCGACCTCAATTAATTATGGCCATTTGAAATATAAACAATTGTTAAATATTTCTGTTACTGCTATCCGGGATAACTTGCTTAAACCCTTGTTTCATAGCGTTTCAAGGCGATTATTATTAAATACTTTACATGCGTTCAGGTTTGTTAGGCGGTTACATACGCCAATTGTTTGATGTATCTTCAGATGACCTGGATCACTAACAATTGGGGAACATTATGACTGTAGCAAGAATAACTGAAATCAGCTCGTCATCTAATAAAAGCTTTGACGATGCGGTTAAACAGGGTATCAAGCGTGCCAGCGAAACCTTAGACGGAATCACTGGCGCATGGGTGGCAGACCAGCAAGTCTCGGTCAAAAATGGCTCCATCTCAGAATACAAAGTACGATTGAAAATAACATTTGTACTTAAAGACAGCCGCAAGAAATCGGGGAAATAGCAGCTAGAGGTATCAATCACAGTTCCAATACATGTGGACCTGGGCTGATATACATATGCCAGGGAAATTACTGACTAACACGAATCCTTCATAGATCAAACATAAGATGGACTCGCACACATTAATCAAAGGGGAATATAGATATGGGTTTATTTGATTTTGCAACAGACATGGGTAAAAAATTATTTGGTGGCGACGATGATCCGGCGGAAAAGATTAAAGAGAGCATCGATAATAATAACCCGGGTATAACTGAACTCAGTGTTGGCTATAACGAAGGTATCGTGGACCTCGGTGGCAAGGCCGACTCTGCTGAGGCTGTCGAAAAAGCCGTGTTGCTCGCGGGCAATGTAAAAGGTGTAACCGAAGTCAAGATAGATAGCATGGAAGCACCTGCACCCGCTCCTGAAGTTGAGTACTACACGATTGTCAGCGGCGACAGTCTGTCCAAGATCGCTAAAAACTACTATGGCAATGCAATGGACTATCCAAAGTTGTTTGAGGCCAACCGTGAAGTCATCAAGGATGCCGACCTGATATACCCGGGACAGAAAATTCGCATCCCGCCAAAAACCTGGTAGGTTTTTACACCTGGATTTTCAAGCCATGCGATGAAGCGACGGGTCAGAGTATGCAATACTGCTCTGACTCACTGCTGCAACTGCTCCCGTATCATGTGCAATTCCTTGCGGCGCGCTTCGTCGGTGACAGGGTAATGCATATTCATGGATTGATAGGTTTGTAGAATCACCTCGGAGATGAGCAGGCGCGCATTCTTCTTGTCATCAGCGGGTATCACGTACCACGGAGCGGTTTCCGTGCTGGTCGCGTTCAGGCATTCCTCGTAGGCGTGCATGTACTGCGGCCAGAATTTACGCTCCTCGACATCGCCGAAACTGAACTTCCAGTTCTTGTCGGGATTATCGATGCGCGCGAGAAAGCGATTCAATTGCTCTTCCCTGGATACATGCAGAAAGAACTTCACGATACGCGTGCCGTTGCGGTGCAGATGATCTTCGTGCTCGACGATCGAACGGAACCGGTTTTCCCAGATGGCGTCGCTGATATCGCCGGGCAGCTTCTGTCCTTGCAGTATCTCCGGGTGTACGCGTACCACCAGCACTTCTTCGTAATAGGAACGGTTGAAGATGCCGATGCGCCCGCGTTCGGGCAGGCAGCGCGCAGTGCGCCAGAGAAAATCATGATCCAGCTCATTCTCATTCGGCTTCTTGAAACTGAACACCTGGCAGCCCTGCGGGTTGACGCCCGACATCACGTGCTTGATCGCGCCATCCTTGCCCGCCGCATCCATCGCCTGGAAGATCAGCAGCAAGGCATAACGGTCATGCGCATAATGCATCTGCTGCATCTCGCGCAGCGCCTCTACCTGCTTCTTCAGGCGTGTGCGGTAATCCTTTTTCGATTCATAAACCGGCTCGACCCGTGTTTCATAGTCACTGAGTGCAATACGCCCGTTTTCAGGAACGCGGTAGCGGTTCGTGTCTGTATTCATACCTGAAAGGTTCCAAGCCGTTCTATATCATCGTGTCTCAGCAGGTCATGTCAAAGTCAGGGGCAAAACCTGGTCGTCTGTTCGCCTTAATATCCCGTACAGTATATTAAAAAAACTTCTTGGCCATATCGGCAAGTCCGCCCACACCGCCGGCCTTTTCGAGTAATGATTCATCACCGCTCACTGTGTTGATCAGCTCCGGTATCATTCCTGACAGGCCATCCATCGCGGTATTGACATCCAGGCCGGCATTATCGGCAAATTCGGTGATCTTTGTTTCACCAAAAACTTCTGTCAACTCCTCGCCGGAAATTGAACCGCTGTCACCACCCAGTCCGGAACTGATTAGAGACGCGATACCACCCGACTGAAATTTCCCGATCAACCCCATAATGTCGATATTTCCGTCACTTGCGGATAACAGGCCCGTTAACGCCGAGACAATGTTATTCGCATCACCCTGGCCGCCAATCTTGTCCATAAATATTTTTGCCGCTGTATCAATGATATTCATCGGTCCATACCTCCCCTGTGTATGTTGATGTGTTGTGTTAGATTCATGCTCTGACTGTGCACACGCCTTAATCAGCCTGCATTTGTTTCTTCTACTATACGCATCTCAAGTCACCTAAAGAAGCTGGTGCTGCAATATTTCACATTGTTTAACACATCGTATTTTGCATAGCGGGGTCAGAGTCGATTGGAAGAGTTCTGGGGAGTTCTGGGGACACAATACTTAATTAAAGGCAAATAGAGTGGCGTAATAAATAATTAAGTATTGTGTCCCCATAATTCCTCATCACTGTAAACATATTAAAGAATTTACTCTCGCAGAGGCGCAGAGCACGCAAAGTAAAACGATATTTTTGAATGAAAAAAAACAACAGATATTACCTTTGCGTGCTTTGCGCCTTTGCGAGAGAACAGGTTATTAAACCTCCGATCAAGTCTTTGCTACTACAGGTTATAGCGTGTAGCCTGGATGGAGTGAAACGTAATCCGGGATGACGTAGCGAAGTTGGGGTTCTCCCCGGATTACAGAATACATCCATGTATTCTGCCTTGCGGGCCAGCCAGAGGCTGTTCACTAAAATTGATGGACCGAATTTTGAACATCACGTTGTATGTGATGGCCCGAAGGGCGAGTCACAAGGATGTGACGAGTAAATTCAATCCAATTGAATTTAGTACGCTCTGCTTCATCCGGGCTACGTTTCTACAGAAAAGCAGGTACCAGGGACGAGTTACCATGAACCGGAAAAAAGGTACCAGGGACGAGTTACCAGGGGCCAGGAAAAGATTAAAAACGAGTACTTAATTTCTTATAAAGTTTACGATCCATCTGGCGACCAGTTCGTGGTCTTCGTTTTGTTCGAGTGATTCCATTGCCTGCTGGTAAGTTTGTTCGCCGATGTCCTGGCGCCGATTTGTCATCAGGTGTTGCACGTAATCGCGGCTGAATTCCGGGTGGCCCTGGAATGTCAGGATTGAATGATTAACCTGGTAGCCGGCGATGGGGCAGAATTCGTTGGTGGCGATCAGGGATGCCTCTGGAGGTAACCGGGTGACCTGGTCCTGGTGGCTGACCAGTAAATTAAACTGTGGCTGTTTTGGTGTTAACCAGTCCGGTGTTGTTGCGACATCGCTGCTTGCCAGGCCGATGCCCCAGCCCTTGTCATGTTTTTGCACAGAACCACCGAGTGCCTGTGCAATCAATTGATGGCCGAAGCAAATACCGATCAGCTTTTTATCCTGCACTAGACAATCAACTACAAACTGTTTTAACCAGTGAATCCAGTGAATATCTTCGTAGCAACTGAATTTGCTGCCGGTCATCAGGTAGGCATCGCAATCGTCTATGTGTTGCGGGTATTGCTGTTGCGTGACATGGTATGTCTTAAAAGCCAGTTGCGGATCGACTGCAGACAACAACTGTTCGAACGTTTCGGCATAATGTCCGTAACGTTGGATGACCTCGTCGGTCAGATCATCTGCTTCAAGAATCCCGATCTTCAAATCGATTTGCCTCTCGATTGTGCTTGTATGGGAGTATTTTATATCTTTTATGGGCTAATAAAAAAGCAGGCTCTTAACGAGCCTGCTTTCACTACGATTATTTATGTATGTGTCGGAGTTTAACGGTAGCTTATATCCCGCCAACCAGCACGGCATTGTAGCCCTTGTTATTGATGTAATTGATCACCTGCCTTGCAGTGATGATACCGGGCATGTAGTCCACCAGCATAAGATGGCTTCTATCTCGATTAATGCGTGCCTGTTTTACTCCAGAGTCACTCCCCAATGAGGTTTCCAGCTTACTGATTTGTTCTTGTTCCAGTTTCTCATTGATGTGAATGACGATACCTACAGGATTATTTTTGCTCATTGTATTTTCTCCACATTGTTCTATTTGTTGTTTTTATTTATCGCTTATAAAAACAAGCGACCTCACTGCTAATTCGTACAGAGGGACGATCCATTATAAGAGCGATTAATGCAATGTCAACAAAGAATAAAAATATTAAATGTAATAAAAATAATAAGTTACAGGTTCTTACTCATTTGATTTATTAGATAAATATGAAAATATCACCATTATTTTCAAATAGTTAGAAACGCATTGATGTTTTATATTTATCATGTTGAAAATATTAATAATATTAGGGTGTTACAGTGTTAAAACGCTAAAACGTCAAAACGACTTGACGTTATTACAATATCGCACTATATATTGTTTATGAACACTCCCCCTAAAAGAGCGACTGTTTATTTCGAGTCGGAAATTCACCTGGCTTTAAGGCTGAAGGCTGCAGAAACAGAGCGATCTGTATCTGAACTGGTTAACGAGGCGGTGCAACACAGTCTTGCCGAAGATGCCGAGGATCTGGATGCGTTCGATGAACGCGTGAATGAACCCAGCCTGCCCTATGAAGCTGTTGTGAAGGATATGAAAAAACGCGGAATAATATAATTTGAGAACATTGCACAAGGCATCTATACCGCTATGGCTGCGTTAAAAGATCATCTCAAAAAACTCATTTTAAAACCTTCCGTGGTAACTGAGATTGAATCCGTTCCGGCTATAAAGGAACGGCAGCAGATCATCAAACGTATCGGCTTACTGTTAGACAACCCTCGCCCACCCGGCTGCGCAAAAATTTCAGGTTATGACCGCTACCGGATTCGACAGGGTTCGCATTATATTGTGTATGGTATTGAGGATGATGAGCTGGTTGTTTATGTTTTGAAGGACAGGAACTAGGTTCTAGGGACTAGGGTCTAGGAAAAACGAAGATACTACTAGCTCCTTCTCCCTCTGGGAGAAGGTTGGGATGAGGGGGTTTGTTTTATTCGGGGTGCTTGCTACAGCATCCAGCCTTTGGGATCAGGATAGGCTTCTTTTCGATCTAGATATTTCATGCCCCTGGTGCAGCGCACTACCAGCCACAGCAGCCAGAACAGCAGAATGAACAGGCCGATAATGACCTGTGAAAGCAGTACACCAATCATCAAATACAAGGCGCCTATCCAGAAGGTTCTTATTTGAAACTGGTAGTGGCTTTTGAGCCAGCCCGGGGCATCTTCCCTGTTAACGTAAGCCATGATCAAACCGACGATTGCGGTAATGCCGATCACGATGCTGACCAGGTAGAGGATATAGATGGTCTTTGCAGTGCCTGCGGTGGTGGGTTTTTCGTTGTTGGCTGTTTCGGTCATTGAAAAGTCAGGGGCCAGGAAAAGATTAAAGCACGTAGCCTGGATGAAGTGATACGTAATCCGGGGTCTGCTTGAGAAAATTGAAACCTTCCCGGATTACAGAATACATCCATGTATTCTGCCGTTACTTCACCCATCCATGGGTTTCGCCCTACAGGCCAGCTTTCAGCTGTTCAAATTTGATCCTGTCAAATTTGTCGGGCCAGCCATAAGCTGTTCAAATTCGATCGGATCGAATTTAGTCCACTTCTTTGCATCCGGGCTACGCTATTTTTGTTTTAACCGTTTAATTTTTCTTTTAATTTCTCCAGTTCGGGATTGTTTGGGCAAAACGTGTTGGGTTCGATGTCTTCTCCCAACAGCATGTGTTCACAATCTTCGAGTTCGCGGCATTGCTCGCATCTCCATATATGCCGTTCTTTTTCCACATCAGAGGTATTGCGGAAGTAGCTTTTCAGGGGGATGTTGAGGCGGTCGAGCATATTGCTCAACAGTAAGCCGTGAATTTTATCATTCTGCTCCTTGCGTTTTTTACGCAAGATCTTTATATCGCAGCACATGCGAAATGCGATGACCACAAAGATAACGCCCAGGACCGAGCCCAGGATGATCAGTGTCTGCGAGCTGATATCGTTGTATAGGGACATCGCTCTAACTCGTCGTTAGGGTTATGTCTCTAGTATAAGAAAATAAAATGTAGGGTCAACATAAATACTGGGACCAGGTACGAGTTGCCAGGGGCGAAAAGGCAGTGAATAGATAATAGTGAACAGTGAATAGTAATTTGTTCGTGGTTAAGCCGCTGCTACATGTAGCCTGGATGCAGCCGGCGATAGCATGGCGGAATCCGGGATGGGTTTGCGAAAATAGACCGCCCCAGATTACACTGCGTTTCATCCGGGCTACGTTATTAGTTAGGCCGCTTCGGGTTCCGGGTAGGCGTCTTTGAGTGCTGTGTAGATATCGCTTTTGAATGAGGTTGAATCGGAGTCCAGTTGTTTGAGTATGTCTGCGAGGTGCTCATTGTCTTCGCGGCCGTGCCAGGTTTTTATGTAGTGGCCTTCCTTGTAGCCGTTGTCCTGTCTGAACATGTTGAGTACGTTCTTGCCGACGTATATTTCGTGCAGCTCGTCGAACGGCATGGCCAGGTGGTCCATGACACCGGCGATAATGGAAAAGTGTGCGCCCTGGTTTGACAGGGTTTCTTTTGCCAGCAGTTCGATGCTGGTTTTTATGTCATCGGTTGCGTTCGGTTCTGCGAAGTCCGCTGCAATACCTTCGGCAATCGCATCGAGTGCACTGCCCTGCTCGTCTCCCTGCACCAGGCGAATGCTGAGGGCGAAGTGGACGATGTCGACGACTTCCAGTTTTACCTGCATTACGTCTGCGTGCTGTTTTTTCCACCACTTCCAGCCGTAGTGTTCGAGCATTTCCGATGATTCCATCCAGATGGCGCGGTACCACTCGTAACCGGCGTTGCGCCAGTCGGCGTTGACCTTGCTGTTCATGGCGTCCTGCAGCTCCAGCATTGTTTTTATTTTTTGTTTCATGTTTGGCCCTTGTTGGTGGTGTGATGGGGTGATGTTAAAACATTCGGTTAATAGTGAATAGTGTAAAGATTGCATGCCCTCATAACATATTGAATGGCTTCTTGCGGCTGCGACTTCAACAGACCCTCAGACTATTAAACCCAGGTCAATTCACCTGACATGCAGCTTGTTGCCAATAGCTATCCTTCAACACAAATAAAAACGGCTCCCGAAGGAGCCGTTTTTGGGTATATTTTAGACTGCTATGATTTCTTTCTTCTGGCAACTCCGATTAAACCAATAAGGCCTGAGCCGAATAGCCAGACTGCGGCGGGCACGGGTATGACCGTATCACGCACCAGCCAGTTGCCTCTAACAATGGGATAATCATCACTGACATTCGTCACGAAAGGGTCGAGTTCAATCGGAGGTATATTATCGTAAGACGCCCGCCCGAAACTGTTACCCGCTAAGCTTTCGAAGGCTTCAACGATGACTTCGCTTACTACCATGTTGTTGTTCTGGTCAATAAACACTGCCGTTCCCAACGCATAACCGTAAGCGCCACAACTGCCGGAACATCCCACATAGTCAAGCAGGGCCCTGACATCGGTATAACTACCAAGGTCGGAAAACGCCATCACACCGAGATCGGCGGATTTTAATAGACTGTCCTGCTGGCCAGCTGAGGTGTTCCCATCAATATCAACGAAAGTTGCATACCTGAATCCTTCAAAGTCACCGCCAGGATCAAATTCATTGCTGCCGTCGACGCCGGTTAAATCTTCATATGATCTTCCGGCTGATACATCCAAGTCCAGCCATTCCAGGCCAGTTGATGTATCACGCGTGATGTTAAATCCATCAGCTGATGCAGGTAGCGAGGGATCATTAATATGAATCAGCGCGGCTGTTGCCACGTTCGACGAGGCCAGGACAAACAATGACACCAGTGTGTAGAAATGAATTTTCACCATTACATTACCTCGCTTAACAAAGTATAGGGAGTATAAACACCCCCAACAGCACACCCCAACAGCGCCCCAACATGGTCAGGTCTTTGATTAATGATCCCTAACTATCCCGCGCACCCAGTCTCTGCCTATCAGGCAGTGAGTCACAAATCAAAGACCTGACCCGATCTCTGCTGTTGAAATCATGCGAACAATAGGAGTGAATTCGACGTAGTGTTATGCAATTCTCGAGTGAGAAAATATTCGGAATATTTTGTAAAGCCATTTACCCATTCCTCCCTTTTCATCATTTATCCATTTTTGCGATGAAACTTGTTAATAAATTAACAAAGCAGACTTCACAAAATAATGAAACAGAAATGAATGTCAACCTGTATCAGAACATTAGTATTTGCTTGTTTTTTAACGTGTAAACAACATCATACAGAATGCAGGATTTAAGTCAGCTTTTCTTTACACAATGTCCGCTTTGGTTGCGAGCCGGCCTTCGCTGTAATAATTGCTGTTTGTGCTAACGCGGTTCGGCAATGACTCTGAAGCCTATAACTTCATACTGTGTGCCCGGTGGATTGGCGCTTCTATAGCCCGGGCGGGTCAGGTGCAATGGACAGTGATAGGAACCACCGCGGCGGACTTTTGAGCGGCCGTCTGTCGGGCCGGTGGGGTCTGTGCGTTTTTCCTTTGTGTAGGCATCTGCTGCATACCAGTCGGCCACCCACTCCCACACATTGCCCATCATGTCATGCACGCCGAAGCGGTTGGGCTTGCGGGTTGCTACTGGCTGCGGGATGTCTTTCGAGTTGTTGATGAACCAGGCATAGTCTTCTAACTTGTCTATCTCGACGGGTCGCAGTTCATCGACACCGTCCTTTGCCACGTACTCCCATTCGGCTTCGGTTGGCAGCCGATAGCTATACTTGTCATCCATCTTGTTGATCTCTTCAACGAAGCGTTGGGCCATAAACCAGGTTACGGATACGACTGGTAATGTTCGCCAGTCTTTGCGCTGCCAGAGTGAATCGGGTCCGGGTTTGTTTTCCATCACCTTGAGCCATTGTTCCTGGGTGACCTCTGTTTGTGCCAGGTAAAACGCTTTGCTAATCACCACTGTGTGTGCCGGTGCTTCGTCAGCGAGTGCATTTTTTTCAGGTTCGGGTATTTCCATGATGGCGGACGTTAAGTCTTCGGTACCCATGATGAATTCACCCGCGGGTATGTTGATGAAACGCATGTCTAGAAAGTTTTCGATGGTGTCGCTGGCGTGGGCTGGCAGTGGCAGCAGTAAGGCAAGCAGGAAAGCTGATAGTGGTTTCATGATTCATAACATCCGTTAACCTGGAGTTAAATCAGAGTAACACATAGAGACCAGTGAATAGTTAATAGGTAACAGTGAACAGTGAATGTTTATAGTGAGTAGTTTTTTATTCGCGTATATTTGCTCCTAGTACCTGGTACCTGCATTTTAGAGGCCGCCGCTTTTGCTCAGCATCAGGAACAGTGCGGTGATGACTTCCTCCAAGGTAAAGTTGCAGTGCTCGAAGCGGTCAACGCGTATCGGTATATGATTGCTGCCGAGATCGCCGGATGCGAGTGTCTTGAGCGTGTATATCTGCTGGTGCCAGTATGGTACCTGCTGGTCACTGGTTGTATGGATCGTGATCAACGGGATATCCAGCTGGCCTGTTGTATTGTAGTTGTCCTGCATTTCCTGGATGGCTACAGGGTCTGCATTAAATCGCTGCACCAGCAGGTTGAACAGGACATCGTTGGCCGAACCGGTGTAATACTTCGTACTGTTGTCATATGGAAAACCGCCGAGTGTTGCGATTGCGTCTTGTGAATTCACCACGTTGTAGCGCAGTACATCCCTGGCGGATATTCCCACGGTATTGAGATAGTCAGCAGCATCAAACGGCAGTTTGGCCACGTTGACCCACTGGTCGAGTCTGTTCTGATTGTCGGGATGGAATACAACCCGTTTCACCACGGTTTCATAATAGTTGGCCCAGTTATCGACGATGGCCTGTGGTGGATCAAACATATCACCGGGTATCAAGCCCGGAAATAACACTTCGAATGTCACCCTGGCATCGGCGAAGTAATTGATCTGGTATGGAAAGCTCCCTAATGGACCGCAGGCAGCCACGCCGGCATTGAATACCGTGGAATTTTGTTCAACCAACAGTGTTGTGATAATCCCGCCTTCCGAGGCGCCGAATAGAAATACACGCTGCGGTGCACCATACTTGGCGGTGTAGATGTTCACCAGGTCGAGGATGTCATCCATGCCCTGCTGTACGGCCAGACCGGTTTTGCTGTAACTGTTGGTCGCGAAGCCAAAGCCGAGCGAATTAACGATTTCATTGAGCAGGATGCCGCCGAAATTGAGCTGCTCTTCGGGAATGGATACCGGGGTGCCGGCATCCTGGAAGCCGTGGGCCCAGATCATCAGGTCGCCGTTGTACTCGGCCGCAGGCGGCAGGCAGATGCGGTAGATGGAACCACTGGCCTGTACACCGTCGGGATGATCACAGTTCGATTCCGCCTGTGTGGCCTGTGTTGCGAACAGGAATAAAACGGAGAAAAATAATCCGGAAATCTTTATACGCATTTGCATGGCTACCTCCCCTGGTGCATGTACTGTGGTCATGATGGTTTGACCGGCTTTTAGTGTACTCTAACGGAAATGCAGTGGCTAGGGACGAGTTGCTAGTGGCCAGGTAAAGCAAAGACGCTGGATTACAGGATGCTTCCATGTATTCTGTAATCCGGGTTTGTTCGCGATGATATACATCTCCCCGGATTGCGTTTCACTTCATCCGGGCTACGTAGTTGTAATAACTTAATTGTTCAGTGTGTAGCCTGGATGGAACGGAGTGTAATCCGGGATTGTTCGCGATGATAATAACCTCCCCGGATTTCGTTTCACTTCATCCGGGCTACGTCCCTGGTCCCTAGAACCTGGTACCTGGTACCGAGTACCTAGATCCTAGTCCCCGCCCTTACGTCAGGAACACGTCAGCGGTGTAGGGGCCGTTGAAGTCCGGGAAGACAGTGTTGATGTCGGTGCCGCCGAGGCGCTTGGTGAGCATTTCTGTTAACACGGTGCGCAGGTCGGTGGTGATAGCCAGGTCTTCATCGTTATAAAGTTGACCTACGCCGAGCCCCGGCCATTTGATGCCGCTGCCAATTATCTGGCCACCGTTGACGCCGCCGCCAATCAGGTAGGCCAGGCCGCCGGTGCCGTGATCGGCGCCGAGCGATCCGTTTTGTGCAACACGACGGCCAAACTCACTGTGCACGAGCACGGTTATGCGTTGCATGTTAGTCATGCCCATGTCGGTGTAAAACGCGCTGATGGCCTCGGCTAATTGTGTCAGTGACTGATTGATATAGGTCGGCAGGTTTTCATGGTGGTCCCAGTCATCGGAGTCGAGACAAACAACTTCGACCGGCAGCGTTGATTTAATCAGCTGGCCGACCTGCTTGAGCTTGTTGCCCAGGGGGGTATTGGGATATACCGCACCGTTATCGGGTGTGATGGCAGACAGGTTGGCCGCGGCCAGTTCATCCATCGCAGACAAGGCGGCCTGTGCGGGTCCGAAAAAGGGTACCGGGCTGCGGAACAGGTTGGCCAGTACCGTTGGGTAGCCGGAATCGATAATGTCCTGTTCAAAAGTGAATTCGCCCAGGTTGCTGATGGCGAGTGGCTCGTCGTTGGCGCCGGTTAATGACACGGGCACATTGCCGCTGATAGCAACCATGCGGAATGCAGAGCTTGAAGCCGGTGTGCTATATGCCATGTGGCGTCCCAGCCAGCCGGTGTCAGGCCCGGCCTTATCAGCCACGCCCCGCTCCACCAAGCCCTGCGCTGTAAAGTGCGAGCGCGAATCATGCGGTACACCGGTGGCATGTACCAGTGCCAGGTTGCCGGCATCGTATATTGGTTTCAGTGGTGCGAGTGCCGGGTGCAGGCCAAAGAAGAAACCATCCAGGTCTATCGCAGGATTAGGTTCACCCGATGTCGGTGCAGGTACATATATACCGGGGCGATGATCTTCGTAATCGCCGTCACCATATGGCACCACGGCATTAAGCCCATCGGCGGCACCGCGTTGAAAGATGTACACGAGGATGTCGCGGTCTGCCGGGAGCGTCAAACTTGCTGCGATTTTCTGCCTGCTGTTAGCCATGTCGTCTCCTATCGAAGCTGGAAGTACGCAGAACTTATAAGTACGGCCGCGACCAGTGCTGATAGCTCTTCAGGCGCACCGGCTGCCAATGCTTCGTTTTCAGCCACGCCAACCTCATCGATCACCCAGTCGAGTACAAGTCGACGATCGCTATCTGACAGCGGCCGCATCAGGATATTGTCGGTGATGGCGTCAACTACACTGGCAGGGGTATTGGCACCATTGAGCATGGGTGTGTAGTCGACATCGATAACATCGATTTCCGGAATGTAGCCGGCAAAACTAATGAACGATAAACGCCAACGGTTCAACATGCCGCCGGTGCTGGCCCAGTAACTCTGCTTATCGGGATAGCCGTCCGGTGTGGGCCAGTAAAACGGCAGTTGTCCGAGGATGGACTGCGCGAAGAAAAACAACAGGCCATTGTCTGTCGGGTAGCTGGTATCCGGCGCCAGTGCGCGTACCAGTCCTGCCAGGTATTCGTTTGGCCGGGTAAACTTGAGGTCGGCGCTGTTGCGGAATGCGTCGGTGGCGAACAATGCACGCAAGGTGTCCTTGATATCACCACCGGATAATGTGAAAGCCTGGGCTACCGCATCGATGCTTGCCTGCGCGGGCGTGTCGCTGATAAAGCGCTGGCACAGCTTGCTTGCGATGAACTGCGCAGTGGATGGATGTGCCGCGAGGATATCCAGCACCTGTTCGCCATCCGTTTGACCACCACCGGCAGAGATGGTGTTTCCAAGTACCACCTTGGCCATATCATCGTGTTCGGCATCGTTATAGAAAAAAGTGCCGTAGCTGACACTGGGGGGAAAGATAAATGTCCACCCGGTAAAGCAGCGCGCGACTTGCTTGACATCATCCTCGGTATAGCCGCCATCAACGCCCAGCGTGTGCAGTTCCATCAGTTCGCGCGCGTAGTTTTCATTCGGTGCAGATGCAGATGCAACATTAAGAAAGTTATCCAGGTAAAACAGCATCGCAGGACTTTTTGCCGAAGCATGCAGCATGTCACGGAAGTTGCCCAGTGCATGGCTGCGGATGACATGTAAATCATCTTCCGGTTTTAATGTCGGGCCCAGGCCATTCACCAGATGGATGTTGAAATGGTCACTCCAGAATTCCACCATGACTTCATACAGCTGGCGCTGGCTGAACATCTGCCGGTACTGGGCAGCCGCGATCATTTGTGTTGCAACACTGTAGATATTGTCAGGGAATCCCGCGTACAGCTGCTCTGCTGTTTGCGTGGTCAGCGGAAACAGGTTCTGAATGGTCGCTTCCAGGTTGCCATCATTGATATTTGTATGATCCAGCTGCTGCTCGAGGTAGGCATCGATGCCCATGCTTTGTATCGAGCTGAGCGCGTCGCGGTGCACACCGAAGCTGGTACGCTTGAGTGTGGTGTATTCTGCGGAAGCCTGCGGGATTACCAGCGGTGCCGGTCCATCGTCACTACTGCTACAGGCCGGTAGTGACGATGCCAGCGCAGTGTAGCCCAGGCCTTTACCGAACAGCTTGATGAAATCACGCCGGCTGTGCAGGCTGTCGAGCACGGTGCTGAGGTCGAATGGTGTTTGTTTGTCCATCAGGTGAATATCGAATTTACTGGCTGCGTTGTATGACAGTCCGTAGGGTGAATGGTTCTAGGTAAAAACGCTATACGCTATTTTAGCGAATATAGCTGTTCAAAATCAGACATACGTCACAATTATGACCAGTGGCGCGTGGCTGATAAGACAGGGGCCAGGGACTGAACTACAGGGGCCAGGAGAGGCAAAGACAAAAACACTACTGGCCCCTTCTCCCTGAAAAGACAGGTACCAGGTACGAGTTACCAGGGGCGAGGAAAGGCAATGACAAACACATTAACATAGGGCATTTCAATACACCGATACTGGCTACTAAAACTTTCGTTCAGCTTTCGTTCATTCATTTGGAGATATCTTGGAACCATCGGGAGTGACCCGATCTTGTAACTCTTAATGGAGAATGAAGATGAAAACATTATCTACTCTTAAAACACTTCCGCTGGTAGGCCTGCTGGCACTTGGTGTTGCCCTGGCTCCGGTAGCTGCACAGGCCGGGCCGGCTAAACATTCGAATGACAGGGCTTCGAGCATGCATGATGGTGGCAAGGGGCATGGTGGCAAAAGTCACAGTAACTCTGGTCACTATAAGGCCAAAAAGCATCATGGTCACAAGTCTGCTCATGTTCGAGCTCATAACTACTACCGTGGTCATGGCCATAAGCAACACGGCCATAAACATTATGGTCATAAGCGCCATGGTCATAAGCACTATGGACACGGCCACAGGCATGCTGATTATGTTGTTGTGCAGGATCACCACGATGATTATGATCCCTTCAGGCTGATGCTGGGCCTGCACTTCGATAACATCGATGTCATATATCGTGACTACTAGGCGGTACATCTTCGGCTAGCAGCACTATTGTTGCTAGCCGGAGTGTGGCCTTGAACCAGCCCGCTCGTGTAAGCTTGTGGCATCAACGACGCTACGGTTCCATCTATGAAAAAGTTCCTCCTCCCTCCTTTGCTGGCTTTGCTGTTGCTGATGTCTGCTGTGGTTCATGCGGACATAGGCAAGAAGCAGGCGGTATCTATCGCTCAGAGTGTTTATCCAGGGCGTGTGCTCGCGGTGAAACTGGTGAGCAAGAATGACGCACCGGTCTACCGGGTGAAAACACTGAGCGCCGGCGGTGATGTGCATATCATTGTGATCGATGCACAGAGCGGGAACGTGATTTCGAAGCAATAGTCATGCGTGTTCTGGTAATTGAAGATGAAGTGGGCCTGCAGGATGATATCCGCCAGCGGCTGGAGACTGAAGGCTATATTGTCGATACCAGCGGTGAAGGCAATGAAGGCCTGTTCTTTGCCACCGAATACCCGCTGGATGCAGCCATTATAGATATCGGCCTGCCCGGTATTTCCGGTATTGAAATCATTCAGCGTTTGCGCGACCAGGGCGATACCCTGCCGGTGCTGATTCTGACGGCGCGCAGCCGCTGGCAGGAGAAGGTCGAGGGCCTGGAGGCCGGTGCCGATGATTACCTGGTGAAGCCCTTTCAGATGGAAGAATTGCTGGCACGCTTGAAGGCATTGCTGCGGCGGGCCACTGGCACACCGACTACTGAACTGCGTTGTGGTGCAGTAACGCTCAACCTGGGTACGCAGCAGGTGCTGCTGAATGAGAACGTGCTGGATGTGACCGCGTTCGAATACCGCCTGCTGGAATTCCTCATGCGGCACTCGAGCGAAGCGGTGTCCAAGTCGAGGCTGGCCGACTACCTGTATCCACATGACGATGACCGCGACAGCAACGTGATTGAAGTGATTATCGGGCGTCTGCGCAAGAAGCTCGATCCGGACGGTTCGCTCAAGCCGATCGAAACCCTGCGCAACCGCGGTTACCGTTTTACCTTGTGTGACCAGACAGAGGCAGGCTGATGTCACTCAACCAACGCATAATTCTGAGCGCGACCCTGGTACTGGTGATATTCATCACTCTTACTGCGCTGGCACTGGATCGCGCGTTTTCAGACAGCGCTGAAAGTGCGTTGCACGACAAGATGACCAGCCAGTTGTTTGCACTGATGGCGGCTGCGGAAGTGGGTGATGAAGGTTTGATCATGCCTACGGACGAGCTCGATGCGCTGCTGGGACTGCCCAGTTCCGGTGTCTATGCCTACATCACCAGCAAAGAAGGTGAAACTTTGTGGCAATCCTCATCAGTGTTTGGGTCCATGCCTCCGCCACCTGTTGCTCTCGGGCGAGGCGAAAAACGCTCGAGTAAAACAAGTACCGGCAGCGCGGAATACTTAACCCTCGCCTACGGTGTGAACTGGGCGCCTGATGCAGATGCACTGGCATTGACGTTTAATATGTCGACTGACCTGAAGTCGCTGGATAAGCAAATATACCGCTACCGTGCAACCCTGTGGGGCTGGCTGCTGGCGATGGCGATACTGCTGTTGATTAGCCAGGCGTTGATTCTGCGCTGGGGCCTGTCGCCGCTGCGCAAGGTGGGAGACGAGCTCAACTTGATCGAGAACGGCAAGCAGGAAAATATAGAGGAGGAATATCCTCAAGAAATCAAACGCTTAACAGATAACATTAACATTCTGCTTGAGCACGAGCGTGATCATAAAACGCGCTACCGCAATGCCCTGGGCGACCTCGCCCACAGTTTGAAAACACCGCTGGCACTGCTGAACAGTTCGCTTGAAGCTGAGCAGATACCAAATGCAGATACACTGCAGGAACAGATCAGGCGCATGAACACCATCGTTGAATACCAGTTGCAGCGAGCGGCTACAACGGGTACGACCGGAATTGGCAACTACGTCGACATGGAAAATTCGCTTACCCGCATTACCGATTCACTACTCAAGGTGTATCACGGCAAGCGGATTATTCTTCAAGTGGATGTCGATCCGTCACTCATGTTCAAGGGCGACGAAGGTGACCTGATGGAGATACTGGGCAACCTGCTGGATAACGCTTTCAAGTGGTGCAAGCAACGAATAGAGGTCAGTGCCAGGCAGCAGGGCAAGCGACTCAATATCCGTATTGAAGACGACGGCCCCGGTATGAAACCCGAGCAGGTCGAACAGTTGTTACAGCGAGGCGCGCGTGCAGATGAAGGTATGCCTGGGCACGGCATTGGGTTATCGATTGTGCAGAATATTGTTAAGGCATACAAAGGGACGCTTGAAATA
The DNA here is from genome assembly GCA_964600755.1 of uncultured Thiotrichaceae bacterium. Classification (GTDB taxonomy): domain Bacteria; phylum Pseudomonadota; class Gammaproteobacteria; order SZUA-229; family SZUA-229; genus JABDQW01. Next base: position 20,049 of record CAZRKQ010000075.1, on the reverse strand, counting down.
AAGAAAAGTAATTTGGGTGGAGTCTGTGTTGTGGTTGTTCTTTAGCAGTTAACAGTTAACAGTTAACAGTGAATAGTTAATAACGAATAGTGAATAATATTCGCGGCTGAAGCCGCTCCTACAAGGGAAAGTGGCGTATAAATTCATGGACATAACGCCATCTTGACATACCATATTAGATATATATACTATATTTGTTATGTGGGAAATTTACGAGCATAGGAAGGCATTGAAGCAACTTCAATCGTTACCAATTGAAGTGCTGAAAAGATATGAAAAATGGAAAGATATTGTCTACATCAGTGGTCCCGAAGGATTGAGACTGATTAGAGGTTTCAATGATGAAGCGCTACGCGGTGAATGGAAGGGTTATCGTTCATCTCGATTAAACATTCAATATCGTGTCATATATGAAATTGTTAAAGATCAGGTATTGGTCAAGGTGCTCGATGTAACGCCACATGATTACCGGAAAAATTAATATGAAAGACTTTCGCAAAGCAAAAAAGACGGTTGATGTATCTGTAGGCGAATCTGTTCGTATAATTCGCGAGCTGCAGGGATTGAGCCAGAATGAGCTTTCTTCTCTTACGGGTATACCGCAGTCAACGATCTCTGCTATTGAGCATGAACGCATTAACCTGGGTGTAGAACGTGCAAAGATTCTTGCAAAAGCATTACGTTGCCACCCTGCAGTACTTGTTTTTCCCGGCTGGGATATCAAGTCTGCTGCTTAACTAAAAGAACAAGATGATAAATAAAAACGGCAACCCTGGTGGTTGCCGTTTTGCTTTTTGTCATATGCTGTTTAGCCAGCATTAAACACCTTCGGGGACTGGTGCTGATGGCGGCTCAGCAGCTGGTGCAGGAGCAGGAGCTGGTGCAGGTTGTGCAGCTGGTGCCGGTGCAGGTTGTGAAGCTGGTGCCGGTGCTGGTTGTGCAGCAGGCGCAGGAGCTGGTGTTGGTGCTGGTTGTGCAGCTGGTGCTGGTGCAGGTTGTGCAGCAGGCGCCGGTGCAGGTTGTGCAGCAGGCGCAGGAGCTGGTGCAGGCTGTGCAGCAGGTGCAGGCGCTGGTGTTGGTGCTGGTTGTGCAGCTGGTGCTGGTGCAGGAGCTGGTGCGGGTGCTGGTTGTGCAACAGGTGCTGATGGAGATGCTAGCTGTGGTGCGCCCTGGGGTGCTTGCTGCATAGTGCGTTGTTGGCTCATACCCTGGCCCGTACCGCGACCGCTGCCATCACGGTAGCGGTACTGCTGTTGTTGTCCCTTACCTTGTCCCTGGCCCTGGCCTTGTCCACCGCCGTAGCCCTGGCCACCCTGACCATAGTTCTGGCCGCCGCGACCGTAGCCATAGCCCCGTCCGCCCTTATCATAGTACTGGTCACCACGCCCGTAGCCGTAGCCTTGTCCATCCTGACCATAACCATAACGGCCACCACGACCGTAGCCCTGGCCGCCGCGTCCATAGCCTTGCTCATCCTGACCATAATCCTGTCCGCCGGGTCCATAGCCCTGGTCATAACCATAACGTCCGCCTCGGCCATAATTTTGACGACCTCGACCGTCGCCATAACGGCCACCTGGACCATAACCCTGGCCATCCTGGCGATATCCCTGACCGTCACCCTGACCACGACGGCCATAAGCCATGCCTCTGCCCTCGCCGCCTTCAACGATACAGTCTGGACCACCTTCGCCCTGACCGCCCTGGCCGCACGGGCCCATACCGCGGCCCATACCCTCGTTGCCTTTGGCCTTGCTTAAATTGCTGTTCTGATTGCTTCCGGTATTGATGCTGTCGCCCTGTACGCCCTCGTCTGCAGCCAGCACGCTGGGCGTGGCTGCAACTGTGATAGCGACGAGGAAGCCTCCAATAATGTTTTTGCTTGATGCTTTCATACGTGGTTGTTCCAAATGAAGGTAATTAAGAATCTGTCTGCGTATTATCGCAGTTATCGAATTCAGAGACTAGGTACTGAAAACACAGGGGCTAGGTACTAGTTGCTAGGGGCTAGGAAAGGCAAAGCATAGACAAAGACGCTACTAGCCCCTTCTCCCCCTGGGAGAAGGTTGGGATGTGGGGGTGATAGAGTCATATGTCCTCCCCCAACTCTCCCACAGGGAGAGGGAACACCCCGGATTACACTACGTTTCATCCGGGCTACGGGCTACGAGCTAGGGGCCAGGGTCCTTCGACAGACTCAGGATGAACGGGGGAGTTGGGATGGTTTTCGTTTTTATGGGTTTCCTAGCCACTAGCAACTAGTCCCTAGCCACTGTCCTTATTCCCTAGCCCCTAGCAACTAGAACCTAGCTACTGTTTTTCTCCGTTCAGCAGTTGTTCAGTTAATTCCTGTTCAAATTGGTGCATGACTTGTGAAAACAGGAGAAATGTCATGCCATTCATTACTCATACAATTGTTAATACAGGTATCGCTTTGATAGCGCTTGCTGGTTTATCGATGACGCTGCAGGCCGAGGAGATTACGTCGACGCGTGCGTCTAAATCAATCAGCTATGCGGGTAAAGTCGAACTTGATGAAGCCGTGCGCAAGACTGAACTCGACAAGGCGGATGTTGAAGTGTTGGATGCGCTGGTGAAGGAAGGTTTCAGGCCTGAGTCATTGCCGGTTGGTGTTGAAGTCGATTACACCAGTTATCACTACGATGGTGATATTACGATCTATGATGCGTCTACGACCTTGATCAGCGATTTTGATCATGACGGTTTCTATCATCGCTTCAGAGTTGCTATCGATGCCGATACGGTTTACAGCACGTCCTGGGTTTATGCGAAGTTGTATTTAAGTTACGAAGGTGGGCCCTGGAACTACTATGCCACCAGTGGTGACTTTCATATACATGGTGACAGCGAACTCGATATATATGTGGTTGAAACCGAACTGGCGGAAGGTTTTCCTGCGGGTTATTACGATGTTCATATTGATTTATATGATGCCGAATATGGTGACTGGCTACTGAGTTACGGGCCGTATGACGATGAATCATTAAGCGCACTGCCGCTGGAAGACAGTGTGTATGATGATCATTATTACAGTACGGGTATCACTACGGAAGTAATTGTTGCCGGACACGGTGGCATTAGCTTGTGGTTATTGGCTGTGTTTGCAGCATTAGGAGTGTTCAGGAAAGTGAACAGTTAGCAGTGAATAGTTTGTAGCCCGGATGGAGTGAAACGTAATCCGGGGGGATGCTTGCGATAAAACTAATCTCCCCGGATTCCACTACGCTTCATCCAGGCTACGAGCTGTTTGTTACTCTCGCAAAGGCGCCAAGCTCGCAAAGAAGAGATAAAAATTAAAAATGTTGTACACAAACAAAATAACCTATGCGTTCTTTGCACCTTTGCGAGAGTTTTTTGTAAATCTCCCGGGATGACGGAACACATCCATGTATTTTGCCCTTCGGGCCGTGCTTCGCACGTTCTAAATCGTTCCGGACGATTTAGAACATCGGGCTGCTGCGCAGACCATGAAGTTGTTTTATACACATCCAGTTGGTTTGGGTAAACCACCGTATTTTGTAATGGGCTTCATGGGGCCAGTCATCCATATTTTGAACATTTCCTTCTGATCGGCGCCCATGTACTTGGCGAATTTGCGGATAGGTGGAACCACCGCATTGTCTTCAAAATATTCCCTGGCCTTGAGGATCTGTTCCCATTTTGTGTCGTCGAGCTCAATATCGTCGGCTTCCGCCATGGCGCGTCCGATTTCAGGTGTCCAGGCATTCATGTCGACCAGGTAGCCATCGCCATCGCGTTCAGGTAATTGCATTTTGTGTTGCTCCGAATTTAGTTGTGTCGTTGGTTCTATATGGGGACGAATTAGTGTAATTCAAGGAGTTAGGCGGCAAGGACAGTGGCAAGGGACGAGTGACGAGTGGTGAGGAAAGCAAAGCCTCTTCATCCCCGCACAGAAGCGGATACAGAGGTATTAGCGAAATCGCAATCAAGTTGGGAATGACGGCTCTATTTGGGCTAATATAGCGCCCCTTATTTCAACCCAGCTTATATCGAGTTTTAAGTGTACGATTTTATTCCAGGCCAGCGTTGTATCAGTGATGCCGAATCACAGATGGGCCTGGGTACCATCCTCAAGGTAGAGCACCGTACCGTCACGGTGGTGTTTATCGCCAGCGGTGATACCCGTATCTATTCCAGGGAAACCGCTCCCCTCACCCGAGTTGAATTTGCAGTGGGTGATACTGTACGCACGCAGCATGGTGTGTCAGTCACGGTCGATGAGGTTGTTGAACAGCAGGGATTGCTGACTTACATTGGTAAAGACGATGCCGGCAGCGCTCAGGAAGTGCCTGAAGCCGAACTGGATAATTTTCTGCAGCTCAACAGGCCTTCCGAGCGCATGTTCAATGGCCAGATCGACAAGCACAAGTGGTTCGAGCTACGCTATCAAACCCTGCAGGCGCTTAACCGCCTGTGTCATTCAGAACTGTATGGTCTTGTCGGCTGCCGCACCAGCCTGATCCCGCATCAGCTTTATATCGCGCACGAGGTTGCCAACCGTTATGCACCTCGCGTGTTGCTGGCCGATGAAGTCGGCCTCGGTAAAACCATCGAAGCCGGATTGATATTGCACCACCAGTTGCTGACGGAACGTGCGCATCGTGTGCTGATTGTTGTACCGGAAACCCTGGTGCATCAATGGCTGGTAGAAATGTTGCGGCGGTTTAATCTGCACTTTCGAATTTTTGATGAAGCCAGGCTGGAAGACCTGTTCGCCAGTGATGTTGAAACCGATGAAGAGGTTGACCAGGCGGCGACTGAAAATCCATTTATGGGTGAGCAGCTTGTGTTGTGCAGCATCGAGTTCCTGGCAGCGAATCCGAAATATTTTGCCCAGTGCCTGCAAGCGCAATGGGACTTGCTGGTTGTCGATGAAGCACATCACCTGCAGTGGTCGCCGCAGCATGCCAGTGAGGAATATCTGCTGGTCGAACAGCTGGCAGCACAAACCAAGGGTGTGCTGCTGCTGACTGCAACACCGGAACAGCTGGGCAAGGAAAGTCATTTTGCGCGATTGCGTTTGCTCGACCCGGAACGGTTCCCTGATTTTGATGCCTTTATTGAAGATGAGAAAAACTACGAGCCGATTGCACAAGTGGTTGAGGACTTGCTGGAGAACCGTGAGCTGAGTGATGCGGATATGGCATTACTGCAGCAGACGGTTGATGAAGGTGATAATGAACGCTTATTACAGGCTGTCCTTCGTCAAGCTCAGGATGATCGATTTAGTGATACAAGCCAGGCACGTGTTGAACTGGTTGAGCATTTGCTTGACCGCCATGGTACCGGCCGCGTGTTGTTTCGTAATACGCGTGCAGCCGTCAAAGGTTTTCCCGAGCGCAAGGTGTTTGATTATCCCCTGCCACTGCCAGACAACTATGCGCAGTTGCTTGTTGAGCTGAAGGATGTGCATGCATCGTTATTACTCGCGCCTGAGCTTCTGCATGAAACGGTTGCCAGTGACGATCGCTGGACAAAATTCGATCCCAGGCTGGCGTGGCTGGGCACAGAACTGGAAGAGCTATACCCTGACAAAGTGCTGGTAATCGCTGCCAGTGCAGAAACCGCACTGGATATCGCCTGGCACCTGAAGAATCGCACGGGGATTCATGCTGCAGTATTCCATGAAGGCCTGAGTATTGTTGAACGCGATCGTGCGGCGGCCTTTTTTGCTGATATGGAAACCGGTGCGCAGGTGCTGGTGTGTTCTGAAATCGGCAGTGAGGGCCGCAACTTCCAGTTTGCGCACCACCTGGTGCTGTTCGATTTGCCGCTGAATCCCGACTTGCTCGAGCAGCGTATCGGGCGGCTTGATCGAATCGGTCAAACCGAGACTATCAGCATACATGTGCCCTACCTGGAAAACTCTGCACAGCATGTGATGTACCGCTGGTATCACGATGGACTGTCGGCATTCGAGCATACCTGCCCGGCGGGGCATTCTGTTTATGTGCAGGTAGAGGATAAGTTGCTGAGTACTCTACAGAACCCTGCAGAAAAGGCAGCAATAGAACAGCTGGTCAGTGACAGCCACGCGTTATATGCAGAGATGACCGAGGCACTGCACCGCGGCCGAGACCGCTTGCTGGAATATAATTCGTGCCGCATGCATATAGCGGAAACACTGAAACAACGATCACTCGAAGCTGATGCAACTTCGACACTTGGCAATTACATGGAAGGCGTGTTTGATTGCTTTGGTGTTGACAGTGAACTGCACAGCGAAAACTGCCTGATCATTCGACCAACAGAGCACATGGTAAACCGTTTCCCCGGCCTCGCTGATGATGGCATGACGATTACCTATGATCGCGATACCGCGTTGAGTTTTGAAGATGCGCATTACATCAGCTGGGAACATTCAATGGTGCGCGATGCCATGGACATGGTGGTTAGCAATGAACTCGGCAACACGGCACTAACGGCAGTCAAGTATCGTGCTGCACAAGCCGGAAGTGTGCTGCTTGAGTGTTTGTTTGTGCTGGAAGTGGCCGCGGTTGAGGCACTGCAATCACAGCGTTACCTGCCGCCGACAACCATACGTGTTGTCATGGACGAGCGTGGAAATGATCATCATGAAAAACTGGCACACGATGCGATTAACAAGGCGGCTGCTCATGTCGATACCAATACCGCAATCCAGGTTATACGTGCCAAACAGAAAGTACTCAAGACATTGCTGGATAGCTGCGAGCAGCGTGCACAGCAACAGGCACCTGTAATTTTCAAAGCAGCACATGCGCAGGCCGAAGAAATTCTGATGCGTGAGATCAATCGCCTTAAAGCCTTGCAGCAGGTTAATCCGAACGTACGTGATGCCGAGATAGCCTTCTTTGATCAGCAGCTACAGGCGTTGACGCAGTTGATTGATGCCACCCGCCTAAGGCTTGATGCTTTGCGCGTGATTGTTACGATGTAATGATGCCCAGATGTACGGTGCACCCGACTGTTTCTATAAGAATTATTCACCGCAGAGGCGCGGAGACGCAGAGGATGTTATGAATAAATCGATATATTATGATGTTTATTAAAAATTGCTGGATACAAGTTAAGCCTATATAAATATATTTTTTCTCTGCGCCTCCGCGCCTCTGCGGTAAAAAACAGTTAATAGGCCTGCATAAGTGAAGCATTGCTGGCAATGGTCGACGAATACGCAAGCACGTAAATGAAGAACTATTCCTGCAAAACGTGATCTATGGAAAGCAGTGAATAAGTAACAGTGAATAGTGAATAGTGAATAGTGAATAACGATCTCAAACAATTCGTAGCTGCGCGTACTTTTGTCTTCTTGTTGATAGCGTTGCTGTCCTTTGCTGTGTTTGCCGAGGCAGGCAATGAGGCTAATCGGTTTAAAACCCTGCATGAATATGCACTGATTGCTGATGTGGCCTACCAGGACAAGGCAAAGATCGAGAAGGTGCTGGCCGCCCGGGGATACACACTGAGCGACTATGGGCAGTTGCCCGGTTACGGGGTGAGCTATTTCCTGGCTAGCAACGATACGATACAACAGCAGATCCTGTCGGTGCGCGGTACCTCTAATGTCGAAAATGCAATGGTCGATGTGGCCTTTCAGCTGCTGCCGAACAAGCATACCGGCATCAAGCTGCACCAGGGTTTTGCGCAATCTGCTGACTATATTTACGATAAAGTCAAAGCCCAGCTCAATAAAGACTACCGCATCAACACCACCGGTCACAGCCTGGGGGGTGCTGCTGCACTGATACTCGCCATGTATCTTGACTCCGGCGGGTATGATGTAGGCAAGGTCATTACCTTCGGCCAGCCCAAGGTCACAAACATGTCCGGCAGCCGTAAATACAGCCATCTCGATGTTACCCGGGTGGTGACGCCAAAAGACATGGTGCCGCTGGTGCCGCCGCTTGACCCGATGGACTTGATGAACATGGATATTTACTGGCACCTGGGTACTGAAATCGTGCTGCAGGCAGATAATACCTATTCAGAGCTGGAAGGTGTTGACAGTATGATGCGCGCAACGGATTTTCTTAACGAAATGCTGACAGAGAAAAACCTGCAACATCATTACATGACGGTGTACATTAACTCAATTACACCCAAGCTGGTTAATGCCAAACGTGTACCTTATGAGAATGATTTTAGTATTTATGATTTCTTTGGAAGTAATACAGGGACGAATGGCAAGTAGCTATTAACGAAGAATACATGTAGCCCGGATGTAACGAAGTGGAATCCGGGAAACGTGCGCATGGCCCCGGATTCCGTTTCACTCCATCCGGGCTACAACTAGAATGTAGCCTGGATGTTGTAAAATGTAATTCGGGATTTGAAGTGAATTCGCGGCTACGTATTTCTGTGATTGGTAAATTAATGAGATGAATAAACAGTTCATTTTAATACCAGGTTTGTTCGCACTTGGCATTGCTGCCGGTGTTGCCATGATGTATGGCCGTGGTGATGATAAAACGCTGCAGCCGGTAGATGAGCTGCATACCTCTCCTGTTGTTCACGCTGATGCCAGCGAACATCCAATGGCGAATGCTTTTGTTATTACGCAGGCGTCCGATGGTGATCGTATTCAGGCGCTTGAAAAACAAATCGGGCTGCTAATTGAACGTATCGAGGAACTTGAGCAGGCTATTGCTGTTGCAGATGAGGGCAAAAAAGAAACCGGCGCATTAGGAATCCTTAGCCCTTCAACGGTCGATACTCCGATAAGTAGCTTGAGTCCCGCGGTGACGACTGAGCAACTTGTTAAGGCCGGTATTGATGCAGAGCTGGCCGCAGATATCGTTCGCCGCAGGAACGAGGTTGACTTGAAATTACTCGAGCTGCGTGACCGTGCATCGCGTGAAGCTTATATCGGTACAGATCGCTATACAGACGAGTTGAATGAATTGCGAGAACAGGACATATCATTGCGCGATGAGATCGGTGATGATTATTATGATAGCTATTTATATGCGAGTGGTCAGAGCAATCGTGTAAGAGTTGCATCGGTGATGCTCGGGTCACCTGCGGAACAGGCGGGTATGCAAAATGGCGACATGATCCTGAATTATGATGACAGGCAAATGTTTAACTGGAATGAGTTACAGGGCGCCACTTCCAAAGGGGAGCGTGGTGAATATGTTAATGTAACCGTGATGAGAAGCGGTCAGCTGGTAAATTTGTGGATACCACGAGGCCCGCTTGGCGTACGACTGGGTACGGCCCGTGTGAAACCTTAGGTAATTTAAAATGGAAAAAAAGGAAAAGAAACTGGATTCACTTCACCATGTTGCAATTCAGGTTAAAGATATTGCACGCGCGTTAAAATGGTACTCCAAAAATTTCAATGCCGAGATTGTTTATCTTGATGATACCTGGGCGATGCTTCGTTTCGAGAATATTTACCTGGCACTGGTAGTGCCGGGACAGCACCCACCACATATTGCTGTTGAACATCAAGGCGCTGAATCATACGGCACGCTGATTAAACATCGAGATGGTACTGAATCAATTTACATCAACGATAGCGAAGGCAATGCGCTTGAGTTAATGAAGCCGGTTAAATGACAGTGAATAGTTAACAGTAAATAACGAATAATTGGTTTCGTGGCTGATGCCGCTGCTGCAGGTTGTTTCAGAGTGCGCCACGAGTCAAGAGAGCAAAAAGTAAACATACAAATATTGATTGACTGAACTTTCATTTTTGGGAGACAACAATGAGTAGCGACGCGCAAAATCTATTCAGCCCGATAACAATTGGCCCGTATACACTGCGTAATCACATGGTAATGGCGCCGCTTACACGCAACCGTGCGGGTGAAGGCAACGTGCCTCAGGCGATGAATGTTAAGTATTATCGTCAGCGTGCCAGTGCAGGACTGATCATTACAGAAGCTACGCAGGTTTCAGCAGAAGGTGTAGGCTACCCGGCAACACCCGGGATCCACAGTCATGATCAGATTGCCGGCTGGAAGGAGGTCACCCGGGCTGTACACGATGAAGACGGTCTGATCTATTTGCAGCTCTGGTATTGTGGGCGCATTTCTCACCCTGACCTGTTACCGAAACAGCAACAGCCCGTGTCTGCATCTGCGATCAGGGCCGAAGGTGAAGCGGTGACGTTTGAAGGTATGAAGCCTTTTGTTGAGCCACGTGCGCTGGAAACAGATGAATTGCCGGGCATTATTGATCAGTATCGCAAGGCAACGATTAATGCAAAAGAAGCCGGATTTAATGGTGTAGAAGTTCATGCTGCCAATGGCTACCTGCTGGACCAGTTCCTGCGAGATGGTACCAATCACAGGCAGGACAATTACGGTGGTTCAATCGAAAACCGTGCACGCCTGCTGCTTGAAGTGGTCGATGCTGTTACCGAAATCTGCGAGCCCTCCCAAATAGGTGTGCGGATCTCACCCGATAACTCATTTAATGATATACATGATTCAAATCCACAGGCACTGTTCAATTATGTTGCCGAAGCACTGAGCCTGAAACAGATCGGTTACCTGCACGTGGTTGAAGGCGGCTTTATGGGCGAACATGATGTGGATTACGATCAGATCAGGCAGCGCTTTGACGGCAAGTACATGGCGAACCTGGGTTATGACCAGGAAAAAGCCGAGGCAGCGATCGCCAGTGGTCATGCAGACCTGGTTTCATTCGGTACATTGTTCCTGGCCAACCCGGACCTGGTCGCTCGCTTCAAGGCGAATGCAGAGCTCAATACCCCGGACCAGGAAACTTTCTACGGTGGTGATGAGCATGGTTATACCGATTACCCATTTATGGATTCATAGGAACTATTATGCGAGCAATCTTGATGACAGATGTCGGCCCTGCTGATGTATTGCAACTAACAGAGGTCGATGAGCCGCAAATCAGCTCGGCAACGCAAATCAAGGTTCAACTCAAGGCAGCAGGCGTTAATCCTGTTGATACCAAGTTGCGCAACCATGGCTTGCTCTACCCCGAAGCCTTGCCCGCAATTCTCGGCTGTGACGGCGCTGGCATAGTCGTTGAAACCGGCGATAGCGTTACGCGTTTTATGAAAGGTGATGATGTCTGGTTCTGTCATGGTGGATTGGGTGGTGCGGCGGGCAATTATGCTGAATACACCGTGCTTGATGAAAAAGAAGCCGAAATGAAACCGGCGCGTATGAGTTATGAGAAGGCAGCTGCTATGCCACTGGTATCGATAACAGCCTGGGAAGCCCTGTTTGACCGGGCCGGTCTCAAAGCAAGACAATCCGTTTTGATTCATGCCGGTGCCGGTGGTGTCGGTCATATTGCGATACAGCTGGCGAAATCAGCCGGTGCAAGAATATGCACCACGGTCAGCACGGATGAAAAAGCCGCTTTCGTCAAGCGCCTGGGTGCTGACAAGGTCATCCATTACCAGGATAGTGATTTTGTTGAGGAGGTCATGCAATGGACCAATGGCGAGGGTGTCGATGTGGTACTCGATACGGTTGGCGGCGAGACCTTTCAACGCAGCATGTCGGCTGCAAAAGTATATGGCCATGTAAACACCCTGCTCGATCCGGGAACGGACACCGACTGGAGCGAAGCGCGCAATCGTAATTTAGGCATCAGTTTTACCCTGATGCTGACACCTATGCTGATGGAATTGCCCGAAGCGCGCCGACGCCAGGGGAAAATTCTGCATCGCTGCGCCAAACTCATCACTGATTTCAAGCTGAAACCGGATATTGCAGATGTTCTGCCACTGAAGGATGCAGCCATAGCCCATCAAATGATTGAGCAGGGACACGTTCAGGGCAAGATTGTGCTGTCTATTTAAAAAATAAGGTACTGGATTCTAGGTACTAGGTACTAGGAACTGAGAAAAACTTATATAAATGAGGGGCTATTTGGTTTTGGAGCTGGTTTGCTTTTGCTAAACCCCGGTACCTGGCACCTGGCACCTGGCACCTAGTATCTAGTATCTAGTATCTAGTGTCGTGTCTCGTATACAATTGCTCTTCTAACCAGTAACGAGGTGCTGCCATGCCCTACTCACCAGAACAGATTCATGAACTGGATGTGCTTATTCGCTACAACCTCGACAGCGCATTTCAAGGCATAAAAGTCCACCACACTGCCAACCCGGAAATCATCGAAGCAGTCAAGCGCCTGCACGCTAAAGGGCTTATGACCCAGGTTGATGGCGGTTATTTGACAGACCTGGGGCGCAAGGCGGCTGAACATGCACAGACGTTGTTGATGCTGCTGGGGCCGGCATACGAAAAGGCGAGCTAGTCTTATTGAACAACAGAGGCACTGAGGGTACAGAGTAAAATGTTTTTTTATTGTTACAAACTTTTTCACCACAGAGACACGGAGTATACAGAGGATTTCATTTTTTCAAAAATGGCGTTATTAAAGAGCTTGATAACAGATAAATCTGTACTTTCAACAATATAAATTTTCTCTGTGTACTCCGTGTCTCTGTGGTGAATGAATTATTTTTAGAACTAACCCCATGTCACTGATATGAGAGGAATCCAGTCGTGAATGCTAGAACCATTGTCGGATTAATCTTAATTATTGCAATCGCTGCTGGTGGTTATTACTGGTATCAGCATACAAACGGTACCGCTACGCAAACCGGTTCCGCGGCGCCGATGGATTTTGCGACGCCTGTTGAGGCTGCGCCAGTCAAACAGGAAGCGCTGGTAAGGAGCATCGTTGCGGTCGGCAGTCTGCTTGCTAATGAAAAGGTCATGCTGCAGCCTGAATTTGAAGGCAAGGTTGTAACAATCCATTTCAATGAGGGCCAGGCGGTCAAACAGGGAGACCTGCTGGTAACGCTGGATGATTCCATATACAAGGCTGAACTGAACCAGGCTGATGCTCGGTTGAAACTCAGCCAGGCCAATACCAAGCGTATTAGTTCACTGCGCAAAAAAGGACTGAGTAATGAGCAGGAAGCAGACCAGGCGGTATCCGAGCTGGGTGTAAACAAGGCATCCAGGGTGCTGGCGCGCACCCGGCTGAAGAAAATGGCGATACATGCGCCTTTTGACGGCAATATCGGGCTGCGCAGTATCAGCGAGGGCGATTACCTTTCCAGGGGCCAGGACATCGTCACCCTGGTCAATAGCAATCCAATCAAGCTCGAATTTCGTATTCCCGAAGTTTACCTGTCCGAAGTCGCTATCGGGCAGACGGTTGATGTCCGTGTTGATGCCTTTCGCGGGGAAACTTTTATCGGTGAGGTTTACGCCATAGCACCAGAAGTTGATGTTGGTGGCCGCAGCTTCATGGTGCGCGCGCAAATACCGAATGACGATAGCAGGCTGGTTCCCGGATTGTTTGCGCAAGTCGAGCTGGTGCTGGAGCAAAAGCAAAATGTATTACTGATACCGGAAGCTGCACTCATGCCAGCCGGTGATAAACAGTATGTCTATCGCATCGATGATGGCAAGGCGGTGCGTACTGAAGTCAGTCTCGGTATGCGCCAGGCTGATTTCGTCGAAGTCATATCCGGACTGGCCCCGGGTGCGCAGGTTATCACCGCCGGGCAAATGAAGATCATGGATGGCAGCAAGGTGCAGCCCCTGGGCAACGATATGGGTAATGACATGGACCAGGCTCCGGCCCCGGCCGAAAACGCAGGCGGCGAGTAAAGCATGGTCCTGTCAGATATCAGCATCCAGCGACCGGTGCTGGCGACAGTAATGTCGCTGCTGATCGTGCTGGTTGGCCTTATTTCATACGACCGTTTGCAGGTGCGCGAGTATCCGAATATCGATACGCCGACGGTGACCGTAGAGACGACCTATCCCGGCGCCGATGCTGAAATCATTGAAACCCAGGTGACGCAGATCCTGGAAGACTCGATAGCCGGTATCGAAGGCATCGATTTTATTTCTTCCATCAGCCGGGATGAACTCAGCCAGGTCACAATTTCCTTTCGCCTGACACGCGATGCCGACGCTGCAGCCAACGATGTGCGCGATCGTGTCAGCCGCGTGCGCGGGCAGTTACCTAACGAAGTCAAGGAGCCGATTGTCTCCAAGGTAGAAGCCGATGCCGAGCCTGTGATCTGGTTGGCCATGTCGAGTGACCGGCACAGTGCACTGGAAGTATCCGATGTCGCTGAACGCGTGGTTAAAGACCAGCTCGAATCACTCGATGGCGTCGCCAACATCATGATTTTTGGCAACCGCCGCTATGCAATGCGCATCTGGCTGGACAGCGCTCGCCTGGCCGCCTATGGCCTCAATCCGCAGGATGTGGAAACAGCGCTCCGAAAACAGAACCTGGATATTCCATCCGGCCGCATTGAAAGTGTCGATCGCGAATTTACCGTGCGTGCGGAAATTGATTTACGCACACCCAAGCAGTTCGGCGACATCATTCTGCGTGAAGAAGAAGGTTACCTGGTGCGTCTTGCGGATGTTGCCAACATAGAAATTGCGGCCGCAGATGAGCGCACCTATGCGCGTTATAACGGCCAGGGTGCAGTTGCGCTTGGCATGGTGAAACAGTCTACCGCCAATCCACTCGAACTCGGGCAGACTGTACGACGGGAGTTGCCCGGGATTTCTGCGCAGCTGCCGACTGGTATGAAAGTGGAAATTGCCTATGACAGCTCATTGTTCATCGAGCGTTCAGTGGATTCTGTGTTTATAACGATTTTCGAGGCAGTTGCACTGGTTATCCTGGTAATTTTCCTGTTCCTGCGTTCCGCCCGGGCCACATTGATACCGCTGGTAACGATACCGGTATCATTGATTGGCGCCTTTGCGATGATGTACGCCTTTGGTTATTCGATTAATACCCTCACCCTGCTGGCGATGGTGCTGGCCATCGGACTGGTGGTGGACGATGCCATTGTTATGCTGGAAAACATACATCGCCATGTCGAGCATGGTATGGATCCGGTTAAGGCAGCCTACAAAGGAAGCCGCGAAATTGCTTTTGCAGTACTGGCAATGACCTTCACCCTGGCCGCTGTATTTGCACCTATGGGTTTTTCAACCGGGCGTACCGGCAAGCTGTTCACGGAATTTGCACTAACACTGGCTGGTGCAGTCATCGTTTCCGGATTCGTGGCGTTGACACTGTCGCCGATGATGTCATCAAAGCTGCTGCATTATGAGAAAAAACACAATGCATTTTATAACTTTGGTGAAAAATTTCTGGACAGCCTCAACCAGGGTTACCGGCGCTTGCTAAAAGTCGCACTGGACAGCAAGGCATTAATCATTATCGTGGTCATTGCTGCCGGTGCTGGTGCGGTTGTCATCTTTATGCAGTTGCAATCCGAGCTCTCGCCGGTAGAAGACCGCGGCACCATTCTGGCAATTGGTATTGCGCCTGAAGGTGCGACTCCCGAGTACACTGACCGGTATGCCAAGCAGATGGAAGGCGTCATAAAAACAGCACCGGAAGTAGAAAACTTTTTTACCATCGTTGGCTTTCCCACGGTAACGCAGACCATCCAGTTCATGCTGCTGGAAGACTGGGCCAAACGTGAACGTTCGCAACAGGAAGTGACCGGTGAACTGGCCGGTAAACTTTATGGCGGTATTCCAGGCGTGCTTGCATTCGCCATGAATCCACCTTCACTTGGCCAGAGTCCGATCGACAAGGCGGTGGAGATTGTCATTCAGTCGAGCGGTTCCTATGACGAACTCGAACAGATAGTTAACAAGCTGATGGAAAAGGCACGGGCGAATTCCGGCCTGGTCGGGCTCGATGTTGACCTTAAGCTCAACAAGCCGCAAATCAAGGTGGTTGTTAACCGTGACAAGATTGCCGCAATTGGCAGTGATGTAGAAACCGTTGGTCGTACACTTGAAACCTTGCTTGGTGGACGTGAAGTTACCCGCTTCAAGCGTGGTACCGAGCAGTATGATGTTATCGTGCAGGTGGTGGATATTGACCGTAAGCAGCCAACGGACATCAGTCGTATCTATGTGCGTGATTCCGATGGTCAAATGGTGCAGTTGAGCAACCTGGTGGATATCAAGGAAACAGTTGCACCCAAAGAATTAAACCATTTCGGTAAATTGCGTGCTGCCACCATCAGTGCAAACCTTGCGCCTGGTTACAGTCTCGGTGAAGCGCTCGATTTTCTTGAAACCACACTGAATGAAACTGCTCCAGTCGGCACCCGCCTTGATTACAAGGGCATGTCACGCGAATTCAAGGAATCCGGCCAGAGTATGTACGTCATTTTTGCCATGGCCTTGTGCTTTATATACCTTGTACTCGCTGCCCAGTTTGAAAGTTTTATAGATCCTTTCATAATTCTGTTGAGTGTCCCGCTTGCGCTAGCCGGCGCACTGGCGACAACTTATATCACCGGCGGCAGTATGAATATCTATACCCAGATCGGCATGATTACGCTGGTAGGCTTGATCACCAAGCACGGTATTCTGATCGTCGAATTCTCCAACCAGCTGCAGCAGCAGGGCAAAAACAAGGTCGATGCAGTCATAGAAGCATCGGTACTGCGCCTGCGCCCGATTCTGATGACGACCGGTGCGATGATACTCGGCGCAGTTCCTCTTGCGATTGCAACCGGCGCCGGTGCAGAAGGCCGTGAAGCTATTGGCTGGGTTATTGTCGGGGGTATGGGATTTGGCACGCTGCTGACGCTGTTCGTGGTGCCTGTGGTTTATTTGCTTTTAGGCGCGGAACACCATCAGGCACTGGCGAGGGACGAGTAACGAGTGGCGAGGTAATTAAAAGACAGCGACGACGGAGACTGCCGTCGCTGTTGAGGGTGCTGTTGTGACACAGCTACTATGTTTGTTTACTGAGCTTCCTGTGTTCTGGTCTGTTCTTGTTCGCGGTTTTGATCCTGTGTTTGCTGCTTTTGACCATCGCCTGACTGTTGGCCCTGTCCGCTGCCTTTACCTTTCTGGTGCTGGTACTGATATTGGTGTCGCTCAGTGTTTTGAGTCTGGTAACCCGTACCATTCGATTGTCCGCCGCCGCCACCCTGGCCACCGCCTTTACCTGCCTGAACCGCTGACGATGCAACCGCCAATATCAGTGCGATAAGTAAGCCTGCAACAATATCATTCTTGAATATATTCATGATTGTCTTCCTGCTAATGGTTTATTCAATGCTGTAATTAAGTAAACGCATGAAGTGCGATTTGGTTGACAGCATATCCATCAAACAGGTTCTAGATAATACAGGTGTATAAAGAGTGACAACGGCGGCGGAGCCTGCCGCCGTTGTCGAGGGGTGCTGTAGTAATCACAGCGTGCTATGACTGATAAATAGCTTTCGGAGCTATTGTGAAAATCTGGTGAATATTTATTAACATTGCTTAATAAATATGACGTTTACCTATTGACAGGCAGTCGGTAAGAAAAGTTCAAAATTATTTTATTAAAATAAAAAGTAACAACGGCGACGGATCTGTGCCGTCGCTGTCGAGGCTATTGTCAAACCCCTAACCGTTTATCAGCGATTAGCGACCATCCTGGACCATGGTCTGTACCTGGTTACGTTCCTGGTTCTGATTATTGAGCTGCTCCTGGTTTTGATAGAGCCAGGCCTGGAAATCTTTCTGGTTCAGATACCTGTCGTTGCTGTACTGGCCTTTACCTGAATCAGCGCTGTTCATATTCCATTCGGCCCGGCCATTATCGTTTCGATACTGGTTTTGATGCTGATGCCTGTACTGGTTGCTGTTGCGTGTCTCATAACCGTAGCCGGTTGTCGGACCCGGGCCGTACATGGCGCCATTGCCGGAACCAAATCCACCATTTTGGCTATTGCCACCACCACCGTTGCCATTGCCCGCTTCGACAACACCGGCAGCTGCAGCAACTGTTATCGCTAATAAGATGCTTGTAAATGTAGCCCTGGATTGTGTATTCATATACGTTCACCCTGATTTAAGGTTTCTATCTTTAATGTTTATATCTAACGCATTAGCTACGAATTGGTTGACGTATATAAAGAGTATTTGTGCAGTACACGCTGTTGAATGAGAAATATAATCAGTTACATCATTGCAAAAACAGCCATATTTCACATAAGGTGGCATCTCTAAAAATGTTGGCCGAAATAACGACGGAAATAAACAGAAGACTATGAAAATCGGACTGGCCCTGGGTGGCGGCGGTGTAAGAGGTTTTGCTCATGTACTGGTGTTAAAGGCACTGGATGATCTTGGTCTCAAGCCCAGCATCATCGCCGGTACCAGCATGGGCGCAATAGTCGGCTCTATGTATGCCTCCGGACTGAGTGGTGAAACCCTACTGAAGATGGTGCACGAGCATTCCGTGCTCAAGGATGACAGCTGGCGCGAAATATACGAAAAGCGCGACAGCCTGCTCGAATGGATGAATGTGTTTACACTGACAAAAGAACGCGGCGGCATAATCAAAGCCGAAGGTCTGTTCAAGCTGTTCTTTGATGAAATAAAATGTGATTCGTTTGAAGGCCTGGAAATCCCCCTCAGCATCATTGCCGCTGATTACTGGAGTGCCGAAGAAGTCGTCTTCAACAAGGGTAAACTGCTACCAGCAATCCAGGCCAGCATGGCAGTACCCGGTGTATATGCACCCGTCTCTCTGGATGATAAAGTTTTGATTGACGGCGGCGTAGTTAACATCGTTCCTTATGATCATGTTGCACCTCATTGTGATGTTACTATCGCAGTCGATGTAGGCGGTTCCCGCTTTCCCGGTGAAACACCTGTACCTAACATCATGGAATCGCTGTTAGGCACCATAGATGTCATGCAGGAAGCCATGCTGAAAAATAAACTGGAGCAGAACCCACCTGATATATTCGTTCATCCCGAAATCAAGGGGATTGGCATGATGGATTTTACGAATATAGAGGAAGTACTGGAGCAATCACAACCCGCGATTGATGAGATGGTTGAAAAGTTGAAGAAACTTTAAAACATGTAGTTATTTACCGTTAGCTTCGCAGGCATCTTTCCTGTAACCAGTCACAGTGGGATCCGAACATGCGCTGCAGGCATTCGAATAGGTCTTCCACTCCTCTTTTCCAGATACATTTTGCAGGCCGCATACCGGTGTGTAGTCCATGGTGCAGACTTCGGGGCGAGGCTCTGTGCAGATGGTGATGTCTTCATTCGTTTTCGTGGCAGAACATCCGAAACTAATTGCAGATAAAAGCAGAATAGTTGTGGATTCGAATTTGTAATGCTTATTAGTAATCATTAAAGAATCATAACAGGATTGGATTATTGGTGCGCATCAAGGATGTGGCGAATAATATGTGCTCTCGCCAAGGCGCCAAGCCCGCAAAGGAAATATTTTATGAAACAAAAAACTGCATTTCACCTTTGCGGGCTTGACTCCTTGGCGAGAAAACAACATGCTAAATCTCAAACGCAGTAACGGAGCCTGGCTATATTTATCTATCAATGTTGCTGGAGAAACGATGGTGCCCAGTATCGTAGCCCGGATGAAACGAAGTGGAATCCGGGCGTGTACTTCATCGCAAGTAGATCCCGGATTACAGAATACATCCATGTATTCTGCCCTTCGGGCCAGCCATAGGCTGTTCACTAAAATTGATGGATACACATGAACACATGTCTATGTAGTGATGGCCCGAAGGGCGAGTCACAGGGATGTGATGAGTAAATTCAATCCAAATGAATTTAGTACGCTACGCTCCATCCAGGCTACGCACTATATTCACTTACGAATGTAGCTGGAGTACATATTGGTGCCCAGGGCCGGACTAAAATTGCCTGGAGCAATATTGAACATCTGCGCTTTTTGCAGATGGCCCGAAGGGTGAGCCACAGGGACGTGGCGAATAATCTAACCGGCGTACCGGTTCGACGCGAAACGGAGCCTTGCTATATTCACCTACGATGGTAACTGGAGAACAGATTGGTGCCCAGGGCCGGACTAAATTTGCCCGGAGCAATTTTGAACATCTGCGTTTTATGCAGATGGCCCGAAGGGCGAATGACAGGGAAGTCATTCGTAATCTAACCGGCGTGCCGGTTCGACGCGAAACGGAGCCCTGCTATATTCTTTTTACGAATGTAACTGGAGTACAGATTG
>CAZRKQ010000074.1:0-2418 GCA_964600755.1 uncultured Thiotrichaceae bacterium | reverse complement strand
GTCTATAACGAGACAAACTACAGCCTGGGCTACAGCCACACGCTGGATCGCCAGTGGAGCGCCTTCAGCCAATACGCCACCAGCTTCGAGGCCCCCACGTTCACCGAGTTCGCCAATCCTGATGGCAGCGGCTTTCGCCCGGGCCTGGAACCACAAACCAGTCAAAGCTTCGAAATCGGCTTACGTGGCCAGCTTCACGGTTTTCAACTCGAGGCCAGCCTGTTCACGGTACGCGTGCAAGACGAGATTATCGTTGATGATGATCCCGGCGCCGCTCCTGGTGATGAGCGCACCTTCTACCGCAACGCCGATCGCACCCGTCGCGACGGCCTGGAACTGGGCGCTCGCTGGTGGCCAGGAGCACTGCCACGCTTGCAACTGTCTGGCGCAATAACCTGGATGGATGCGCGTTTTGATGACACAAGCACTAACGTCCTGCCGGGACTGCCTGACTGGACCGCTTTCATTGATGCCAGATACCAGTTTCAGCAAGGCTATTTTGCCGGCCTCTCCGCGCAATACATTGGCAACCGCTATGCTGATGACGCCAACAACGTCGAGGTTGCATCGCAAACCGTCACCAACCTGCGCCTGGGTCGCAAACTCTCGAGCAGCCAATATGACACCCTGCTGGTCATCGGCATCGAAAACCTGTTCGACAGCGAATATCTTGATAATCTGCGGATCAACGCCAGAAACGGACGCTATTACGAACCGGGATCAGAACGGCGTGTATACGCCGGCATCGAATTCACCTGGCTTTAGTGACTCTAACCGTGGTCTGTCCTCCATAAACTACGGCTGATTGTCTGAGTGATTGCTTCGTACTCCGCAATGACAAATAAACACCGGTTGTAATTTGGGGTCAGAGTAATAACTCCGGTTAGATTTTACTCTGACCCCAAATATTCACTTCTTATAATTCAATCATCCAGCCCCTTTAATTAAACATTGGCGGGTTTGATACATGTAAATCGCCTGGTGATTACAATGCTACAATAACCTCTTTTCTGTAGCTGCATGTATATAAGATGGAAATTGACTTTTTTAGCAAATCAGAATTAGAAAGTAGCTTTAATAGAATTGATGCTATTTTGGGAACAAAAATATTCGATAAAAAGAACAGAATGAGTCCTTTTCTGAAAAGTGCGTTTATTGAATTACTGATATGTCTCTATGATCTTATGTATAAAACGGAAAAATACTCGTCGAGAATCAGCTTTGATGAGGATATTATTAAGAGTGATCAGGTAAATGACATTACTGATGTCATCAAATACATGAGAGATGCTTTATGTCATTTGGATTCTGACAACCATTATTTAGAAGAAGGTGATAATAAAGCTATCTTTAACATTATACATGGAGAAGGCAGTATATTTACTTTATTTGATTATGTTCAAGAATCTTATCATCCAGACGACACATGCTTCTTTTATGGCACCCGGAAAATTTATCTAAAAAGACATATTTTACCCGCCGTCGAAGAAGCCAGATCAAAACTTCTTCCGCTTTTACAAAATAGAAAATAAGTGGGGAGAGATCACAGTTGTTTCAGCAAGCAAAGGGCGAAGCAAAGGGGACGTAGGGAATAATTCTTGACCAACCTGGCATATTGATCAAAGTCATAAAGGGTAGCGTCACCTTTTTGAATGCGTAATAAAAATAACCGAATCAGCCGCATTTAAAAAATTGAACTAAATGACCAATATTTGCCCTATTATCAAATAATGCAAGATAAAGAAAACCACCGGGATTTTAGTTCACGTGCGGGCACGGCCATGATGGTTATTGCCTGGATACTCTTTTTGTTCATTCTTGTTGGCGGGTTTGATTATTTGATTTCAAAGCGCATCAACCCGAATCAAAACATTGTCACTAACGAATATTACCTGGCAAACGGGTTGCAAAAAGAAATCGTACTCCAGCGCAATGCTTATGGTCATTATGTAACAAGTGGAACAATTAATGATTATGAAGTGGTGTTTTTACTTGATACCGGCGCAAGCGAAATTGCCGTCCCTGAATCATTGGCCAACGACATTGGTTTAATTAAAAAGCAGCGCATAGTTGTAAAAACAGCAAACGGTAACGCCAGAGCGTATCGTACACGTATTGCTAGTGTTGGGATTGGTGATATCAATCTCTACGATTTAAATGCCACTATACTTACAAACATGCCCGGGAAAGAAATATTGTTAGGCATGAATTTCCTCAAACATTTTGAGATTACCCAGAAAGGTAAGACACTAACAATTAAACAATAAATCAAATCCGTTAGGTTCCGCCAGTTTCCTTTAACGACAGCAGCGGGTCTGTCCCCTTTAGTTAGTCCCCTTTAATTACCTTCGGGAGCTCTTATCAAGAATAGATATTTGACCCTGTCCCTACGGTGCACTTATTTCTCTGAAACATCCA
>CAZRKQ010000073.1:0-3380 GCA_964600755.1 uncultured Thiotrichaceae bacterium | reverse complement strand
CAGCTCCTCGAAACTGGAGACTTTGAGTTTCGAGTGCAGCCGGGCCAGAAATTCCCTGGCGTCCAGCAGCCCCTTGCCACCGAAGTTCAGGTCCAGCATGTCCCACCAGCGTGAAAGATCTTTATTGAAAATATCGTCAATAAAGCTGCCGTTCTCCGAAAACGACGCCGCGGCCAGGTCTTCGCGCAGCGTCTTTGCGCTGTTGCCCGAAGCGTAGAGTGCGCCGACAATAGCGCCGATACTGGTACCGGTAATGCAGTATGGTTGCCAGCCCAGTTCTTCGAGCGCCTCCAGCATCAGCACATGGGCGACCCCTTTAGCACCGCCGCCCCCCAACGCAATACCCAGTTTTTTCATACCACGAAGTCCAGCCTGATTGAAAAGTTAGTATATGTACCCATCTTACTCACCTGTCTGAATACAACATAGCGACTAGCCCCATACCGTAAACGGCATAAACGACATCACCCGATCAATCGTCCAGAATGCCGCAACACTGCCAATAGTGTATGGCAGGATACGCCAGGCACCCTGGGGTAGCGTGACAGGTAAGCGCCGCAGCAACGCCAGCAGACCGAGGACTACCGCAATGAATAGCAACTGCCCGGTTTCCACGCCAACATTGAACATCAGCAAGGCCAGGGGAATCTCTTGCTGGGGCAATCCAATTTCGGACAAAGCACCGGCAAAACCCAGACCATGAAATAAACCAAAGATAAACGCCACCACCCAGGGGTGTTGTTCTGTCAGACTGATTTTGCCCTGCCTGCTGTGAATAATCTCAACCGCCAGAAACAGGATACTTAAAGCAATGATGGCTTCGGTGGGCGCTGGCGGCACATGTATAACATCCAGCGTCGCCAGCGCCAGCGTAATACTGTGCGCAACGGTGAATGCCGTTACCGCTTTCACCAGCGGCTTGAATCCGCTAACGATCAACATCAGCGCAAGCACAAACAACAGGTGATCGGCACCTTCAAGAATGTGGATAGTACCCATGAGCCAGTAGTCGCCAGCCACCTTCAGTTTTGAAGCCTGCAACGGAATAGTGAACTCGGGCGAGGCCGGTCGCAGGATGGCCGAATGCGAAGTACCATCCTGCAACTGCACAAGCAACAGCACATCGGTCAGCAACGCAGACAGTCCATCGATGACAATGGTCTGGCCAGTCAATGATTCACTATTATTTTTGTACGTTGCATGTTCGATACGTGCACCCGGTACGTTCTGAATAGTGGGCGTACCCAGCAGCTCCAGGCTGGGCGGCAGTTGTGCTTTTATAGCCAGCACGCGGTCGCCGCGCATGGGCACCTTCCATGTCACAGCAAACAAACCGGTATTTTGCTGTTTGATATCCAGCAGTGCGGGACGGATCTCATCGGCGTTTGCCTGTATGGCCGGGTTTAGCGCCGCAAGCATCAGTGTGAAGACTGCGAATAACAACCGTAGCAGTGGCTTCAGCCGCGAATCACGCGACTGTTCAATCGAGTTCGCGGCTGAAGCCGCTGCTACGGAACATTCAGCATGGATGAATGGTTTAACCAATGACTGAATCATTGTGCCCGTTCCTTCATGGCCGTGAGCCCGTCAGCCTCTGTCGGTTCTTCAATGACGATGGTGTACTGCTGTCTTAGATTGTCGTAGAACTTGTTATTGAGTTCGATCCCCTTTTCGGTTTCCCAGTCCAGCGTCACGCGCTCGCGCACGTCATCAAAAACTGTAGCCGGTGGCTCGATAATACTGTGCACGTATACAAGATGAACACCATAACCGGACAGCACCGGCCCGTGCCATTGTCCGGGGGACAGTTCAACCAGGGATTCAGCAAAACCACTGCCAAACTGCTTCTGTATTTCGGCCTGATCATTTTCCGGGTAATAATTCTGCAGCATCAGGCCATCACCCATCTCGCTGACATCATCGATGGCATCAGCCTTTGCAATCAATGTCGCTTTGATTCGTTCAGCAACATCCAGTGTCGCATCACCACGCTTGTCCGGGTCGATAAAAACCTGGGTAAACGTGAAACGAGTCGGCTCTGTATAATATCCACGGTGCTCATTGAAATAAGCCTGCAACTCTTCCCCGGTGGGTGGAGTTAAGGCAACAAGATCCTTGGCGAGAAATTCCAGTTTCTGCGCCAGGCGTCGGCGAATTACCTGATCGTGTTTGTTCAGCCCCATGGTCAGCGCTTCACGATACAACACAGTCTCTTTTATATACTGCCTGATCAGTCCGTCTAACTCTTCGGTCGTCGGTGGCCGGTTCCAGCGTTTCTGCCAGGCTGTGTTCATCCACTCGATTTCACCTGCCGTGACTACGATGGTCTTGTCGGTTTCTTCAGCAGCTGGTTCAGCAAACACAGCGTACAACAGGTAAATAGCAGCACCGATGAACATAAAATGCAGCAGCGGTTCACGCAAAAATTTCATTTCTAAAAAAACTCTTCAATTGAAAAAGCAGTTGGGTGAAGGCACGAACAGGCTGATAAATACGACCAATAAGGTCCTATGTGTGGTGACCATATTGATTTATCTGTTATATGCTCTTAAACAAAAGGGTGCTGATTATTCATTGATCTTGTTAAACATCAGCATAAACTCGTAGGCATCCTGCGAATCAGCCTCAAATGATCTTAAAGCAAGATTCTCCTTGATATAATCGCTGTACTTAGGAAACTCACCCGCCTTGTCCATATTGAAGAAACCCATTGACCAATCCTCAAAATTTCTTTCTTCGATATCGCCTGCAAGCACTGTATGAAACCCCGTATGGCGACCATCTTTTTTTATATCATCGTACAAATCCAGTACCACCTGCTTGTCACCTTCAAGCATCTGCATGAATATTCCGCTCTGATACAGGAGCATCCCGGTTATGCCACGCTTATGATTGTTGTCACGGCATTGCTGCAGAAGAGCCGAGAGTTCATCATAATTCATAGGCTTTACAGCTGTGCTTAGATATATCATGTAATACATTATTCATTCTCTCTTTATTTGGGGTCAGAGGACAAATCCTTTTGTGTTTTGATTCTACTCTGAACCAAAATATCAGGCCGATGTAACACTAAGTAATATCGTTCAACCCTGTTTCTGTATTTCGCGCTCGAGTTGCCGGCGGGTGTCGCCGGGAGAACCGGTATTTTGCGCCAGACGGTCATAAGCCACCGGTACCACGAACAGGGTAAACAGGGTCGCCGCCAGCACGCCGCTGAGGATAACGGTACCGATCACCATGCGGGTCTCGGTACCGGCACCGGATGAGAGCAGCAACGGCACCGAGCCGGCCATGGTGGTGATACCGGTCATGACGATGGGGCGCAGGCGCACACCGGCGGCCTCGAACAGGGCCTCATGAAACGGCCGTCCGGCGTCGCG
>CAZRKQ010000072.1:0-11628 GCA_964600755.1 uncultured Thiotrichaceae bacterium | reverse complement strand
CGACGATGTCGCCAGCAAGATCGAAGGCCGCACTATTTGTGCGCTGGGTGATGCCGCGGCGATGCCGGTGCGCAGTTTCGTCAAGCATTACCGCCACGAGTTCGAACACTACATCGAACACGGCAAAAGCATGGTCGAAGGCGCTTCCAACAAGGCGGCATAAATAATTAACCGCAGAGGCGCGGAGACGCAGAGAAAGATTTGTTTTTGAATGCGTTTTTTAACATGGGTAAGGCAAGATTTATGAGAAGCAGACAATACCGATCACATGGTAATACACAGAATAACCCTCTGCGTCTCTGCGTCTCTGCGGTTTAAAAACTATGTCTGAAGTCATGAGCGAAGAATTTGTAACTATCACGGTAGACGGTCGGGAGCTACAGGCGCCCAAGGGTGCTATGTTGATCGAGGTCACCGACAAGGCCAACATCAAGGTGCCGCGTTTCTGTTATCACGAAAAACTGGCTGTTGCTGCCAACTGCCGCATGTGCCTGGTTGAAGTGGAGAAAGCACCCAAGCCTTTACCCGCCTGTGCAACACCGGTGATGGACGGCATGGTTGTATACACCCAGTCCGCCTATGCCAGGGAAGCGCAGAAATCTGTGATGGAGTTCCTGCTGATTAACCATCCACTGGATTGCCCGATCTGTGACCAGGGAGGTGAATGTGAACTGCAGGATGTGGCCATGGGCTACGGCCAGGATGTTTCCGAGTATGTCGAAGGCAAGCGTGTTGTCTTTGACAAAAATATCGGCCCGTTAATTACTACAGAGTTGACGCGTTGTATTCACTGTACCCGCTGTGTACGCTTCGGTCTCGAGATTGCAGGGCTGCGTGAACTCGGCATGACCGGGCGCGGTGAGAATGCATTGATCAGTACTTTTATCGAGCAGTCTGTTGAATCTGAAATGTCCGGTAATGTAATTGATATCTGTCCGGTCGGTGCGCTCACTGCCAGGCCATCAAGATTTGCTGCACGTGCATGGGAGCTTGTGCAACATGCATCGATTGCGCCACATGACTGTGTTGGCTCAAACATATATGTGCATACCTTGCGCGGCGAAGTTATACGTGTGGTGCCGCGTGATAATGAAGCTATCAATGAAGTCTGGATTTCCGATCGGGACCGTTTCAGTTACGAAGGGCTTGGCTCGGATGACCGCCTGACTGCACCCATGATCAGGGAAGACGGTGAATGGGTCGAAGCTGACTGGGATGAGGCGCTGCAACTGGCGAGCGCAGCAATCAGGCATGCGCTCGATAAGGCTGCAGATGATGAAGCTGGTACCAATGAAAATAATGGTGGGGACAATAGTTCATCAAAACTGGCGGCGCTGGTTTCGCCTTCGTCGACACTGGAAGAAATGTATTTGCTGCAGAAGCTGATGCGTTCACTGGGCAGCGGCAGTATCGACCATCGTCTGCGCCAGAGTGATTTCAGTGACCAGGATATAGCTCCGATAATGCCATGGCTTGGACAGGACATTGAAAATCTGGAAAACACCGGCGCTGCTTTATTGATTGGTTCGAACACGCGCAAGGAACAACCGATAGTCAATCACCGCTTACGCAAGGCAGCAGTAAATAACAAGGCGCAGATCAGTTTTATCAATGCAAAAAAATTCGAGTTTAACTTCCCGCTTGCAAATAACATTGCGGTAGCGCAACAGCAGTTGCCGCATGAGCTGGCTGCAGTTGCTCATGCTGTGTTTGCTGATTCCGGCGATTCGGTACCTTCATATATAGCAGGCGTCGTTTCAACAGCAACACCCAGTGAGACCCACAGGGCCATTGCGCAGCAGCTAAGCCAGGGCGAAAACACAACCGTGCTGCTCGGTAACCAGGCGGCGATGCATCCAGGTTTTGCTGCTATACGTGCGCTGGCTGAGGCCATTGCAGTGCAGACTGACAGCGTCTTTGGCTATCTGAGTGAAGGCTCGAACAGTGCAGGTGCGTGGCTGGCTGGTGCCGTCCCGCATCGTGGACCCTGCAATGATGCAGATGCCGTTAAGGGGCTGAACATCTCTGACTGGGCAGAAAATACGTCTGCAGCCGCGATACTGCTTAATGTTGAACCTGAGCATGATGTCGCACAAAGCCGGCAGGTGATAAGGGCATTAACCAATGCGAGCTCTGTGATTGCAATTACTGCCTACAGGTCGCCTGCGCTCGAGGATGTTGCCAGCGTTATGCTGCCTGCAGCTGCTTTTACCGAATCATCCGGAACCTACGTAAACGCCGAAGGCATTATGCAAAGCTTCAAGGGTGCAAATAACCCTGCTGGCGAATCTCGTCCCGGCTGGAAGATTCTGCGCGTACTCGGCAACCTGTTAAAGCTTGATGGATTCGATTACGTCTCCTCGGACCAGGTGCGTGATGAACTTCGCGGCAGTTGCGAAAATATAGAGCTGGATAATTCAATACATGGTGTACCACGAGTCACACTGTCAGCAAGTGGCGGTTCGATAATGCGTGCTGCCGATGTGCCAATCTATGCGACTGATGCACTGGTTCGCCGGGCATCATCCTTGCAGAAGACTCATGATGCCGTTGCGCTTACTGTCAGTATAAATCCTGCAGATGCAGCGCGCCTCGGTCTTGATGATGAGATCACCAGCGTCCGTGTGAAGCAGGGTGATGTCGGTGCAATTCTCAAGTTAATAATAGACGAGAGCGTACCTGCCGGAAGTGCGTGGATACCGATGGCAGTCAAAGGCAGTGAATTGCTGGGTGATCCGTTCGGCGAAGTGGTTATCGAGAAGGCCTGAGTACTGTGATCGATTCAATTATAAATATAAGCCTCGAACTCTGGAACTGGTTTCCGCCGGGGTGGCAGTTGTTCCTCGAAATCATCGGCAAGATCATCCTGATTGTATTGCCGTTGATGCTTGCAGTGGCCTACACAACCTATGCCGAGCGCAAGGTGATCAGTTATATCCAGGTTCGCATCGGGCCGAACCGCGTTGGACCACGTGGCTGGCTGCAACCGATCGCGGACGCCGTGAAATTAATGTTCAAGGAAATTGTGCTGCCGACCAATGCGAGCCGTTTCCTGTTCCTGTTTGCGCCCATCCTGTCAATCGGGCCTGCACTGGCAGCCTGGGCTGTGATCCCGTTTGATGATGGCATGGTGTTGTCGAATCTTGATGCAGGCCTGCTTTACATCCTGGCGCTGACTTCTGTTGGTGTTTACGGCGTCATCATCGCCGGCTGGGCCTCGAACTCCAAGTACGCCATGATGGGTGCGCTGCGTTCAGCCGCGCAGATTGTTGCCTATGAAATTGCCATGGGTTTTGCCCTGGTCGGCGTATTAATGGCAAGTGGCAGCCTCAATGTAGGCGAGATCGTTGAAGGCCAGGCAGGTGGATTGTCGAGCTGGTTTATATGGCCATTGCTGCCGCTGTTCCTGGTTTATTTTATATCCGGTGTTGCGGAAACCAACCGCGCACCTTTCGATGTTGCAGAAGGTGAGTCTGAAATTGTTGCCGGCTTCCATGTGGAATATTCAGGCATGGCCTTCGCAGTATTTTTCCTCGCCGAGTACGCCAACATCATACTGATATCAGCACTGACAGCAATCATGTTCCTCGGCGGTTATCTGTCACCGTTCGAAGGTCTCGCCTTTGCTGAAGGCACCTGGCTGGCAGCAACCAGCATGTTGTGGTTTTTTGCAAAAACCGCCCTCTTTATTTTCTGCTTTCTCTGGTTCCGTGCAACCTTCCCGCGTTATCGCTACGACCAGATTATGCGCCTGGGATGGAAAGTATTTATCCCGGTGACCATCGTCTGGCTGTTTGTTGAGGCCGTGATGGTTGTTGCAGAGATCGGACCCTGGGCGGTGTAGGTGCAGACTATGAATAACTTTACCCAGTTCGTTAAAAGCTTCAGCCTGTGGGAATTGTTAAAGGGTATGAATGTGACCGGCCGTTACCTGTTCAAGCGCAAGGTGACGATACAGTATCCGGAAGAAAAAACACCGATGTCACCACGCTTCCGTGGTTTGCATGCACTGCGCCGTTATGAAAACGGGGAAGAGCGTTGCATTGCCTGCAAGTTGTGCGAAGCCGTTTGTCCGGCACTCGCAATTACCATTGACTCGGAAGAACGCGAAGACGGTACCCGGCGAACAACGCGATATGACATCGATTTGTTTAAATGCATCTACTGTGGTTTTTGCGAAGAAGCCTGCCCGGTTGATTCCATTGTTGAAACACATATTTTCGAGTACCACTTTGAAAACCGCGGTGACCAGATCATGACAAAAGAGAAGCTGCTTGAGATCGGTGACAAATACGAAGCGGAGATTGCAGCGAATAGACAGGCGGATGCGCCCTACAGATAGCTATGAATTTTACTGACCTGGTATTTTATTTTTTCGCCGGCATGCTTGTACTAGCAGGTTTGGGTGTGATCAGTTCGCGCAATCCGGTGCACTCTGCCCTGTTCCTGGTATTGAGCTTTTTCAGTTGTGCGGCGCTGTGGTTGATACTGCAAGCGGAATTTCTCGCCATCGTGCTGGTGCTGGTCTATGTCGGTGCAGTCATGGTGCTGTTCCTGTTTGTAGTGATGATGCTGGATATCAATATCACCCAGATGCGCCAGGGCTTTGTGCGCTACCTGCCGATTGGTGCCTTGATTGCACTGGTCATGGTCGCGCAGATGATATGGATAGTCGGACCCGTGGGCCCGGATGTATTCAGCGGTGAGCAGCTTGACCAGGCGGTACAACAGGGGGCCGATTACAGTAATACCAAAGAACTGGGCCGGGTTTTGTACACCGACTACGTGTTCCCGTTCGAGGTTGCATCGGTAATTCTGTTGGTCGCGATTGTTGCTGCAATTGCACTGACTTTGCGTCGACGTGAGATGACCAAGTACCAGACCCCTGGCAAGCAGGTCAAGGTGCGCAAGGAAGACCGCCTGCGCGTGGTAAAAATGGATACGGAGACAAGGGAATGATTACTCTGTCGAGCTACCTCACTCTGGCCGCGATACTGTTCTCTATCAGTATTGCCGGCATATTCCTCAATAGAAAGAATGTCGTGGTTCTGCTGATGTGTATCGAGTTGATGCTGTTATCGGCAAACATCAACTTCGTTGCATTCTCATATTATCTGAATGATATTTCAGGGCAGGTGTTTGTATTTTTCATCCTGACTGTTGCCGCAGCTGAAGCTGCAATCGGACTGGCAATCCTGGTTACGCTGTTCCGTAACCGCCGCACCATCGATGTTGAACAACTTGATGCCATGAAAGGGTAGGGGTCGTAATGGAATCTGTATATCTCGCTATACCTCTGGCATCACTTTTCGGTGCAATCATCGCCGGTTTCCTTGGTGGTGGTATCGGGCGCACAGGCGCGCATACCGCAACGATTGCCGGCGTCGGTACTTCATTCGTGCTGTCACTTTATGTGTTGTACCAGCATGTGTTTGCCGGTGTCGAGGTATTCAATGGCACGGTTTATACCTGGATGGTCTCGGAAGGTATTCGCTTTGAAGTCGGCTTTCTCATCGATAACCTCACCGTGATGATGATGGCCGTGGTGACGGGCGTGTCACTTGCAGTGCATGTCTACACCATCGGTTACATGGCTGACGACGAACACAACTGGCCGAAGGATTCGCTGGCCGGTAAAAATTCTTACCAGCGTTTCTTCAGCTACATCTCGTTGTTTACCTTCTCGATGCTGATACTGGTGATGTCCAACAACTTCATGCAACTGTTTTTCGGCTGGGAAGCTGTGGGCCTGGTTTCATATTTGTTGATCGGCTTCTGGTCTGTGCGCCCCACCGCCATTTATGCCAATCTGAAAGCGTTCCTGGTCAACCGTGTGGGTGACTTTGGCTTTATCCTTGGTATTTCTGCAGTCGTGCTATACGCCGGCAGCCTCGATTATGTCGAGGTCTTCGCCAAGGCCGAGAACATCTCAGAGCAAACCATGAGCATATTCTCCGGCAGCGAATGGAACGTGATGACCGTTATCTGCATCCTGCTGTTTATCGGCGCCATGGGCAAGTCAGCACAGGTGCCGCTGCACGTGTGGCTGCCGGATTCAATGGAAGGCCCGACACCGATTTCGGCGCTGATTCACGCGGCGACTATGGTGACTGCCGGCATCTTCATGGTGGCACGCATGTCGCCGCTGTATGAATACTCTGAAGCAGCCTTGAGTTTTGTACTGGTTATCGGCGCCATCACCGCGCTGTCCATGGGTTTGATCGGCATCGTGCAGAACGACATCAAGCGCGTGGTTGCTTATTCAACCCTGTCGCAGCTGGGTTACATGACTGTGGCGCTGGGTGTGTCGGCTTATTCCGCGGCGGTATTTCACCTGATGACACATGCTTTCTTCAAGGCGCTGCTGTTCCTCGCTGCCGGCTCCGTGATTATTGCTATGCATCATGAGCAGGACATGCGCAAGATGGGCGGCCTGAAGAAATACATGCCGATTACCTACTGGACCTCATTGATCGGTTCACTGGCGCTGATCGGCTTCCCCGGTATGTCCGGCTTCTTTTCCAAGGATTCCATTATCGAAGCCGTGCATCATTCAACCATACCCGGCCACTCTTTTGCCTACATGGCTGTGCTCGGTGGTGTGTTTATCACCGCGTTCTATTCCTTCCGCATGTTCTTCCTGGTGTTCCACGGAGAAGAGCGTATGGATGAGCATACCCGCAAGCATTTGCATGAAACGCCCTGGGTCGTCACCGGGCCCTTGATCGCGCTGGCGATTCCATCCATGTTTATCGGAGGCTTTACCATCGGCTCGATGCTGTTCGGTGATTACTTCGCCGGCGCTATCGTTGTACACGAATCGCATGATGCCCTGGCGAAAGTGGGCGAGCACTTCCATGGCGCCTGGTCATTCGTCGAACACGGCTTTGCCGGCCCGGCATTTTACCTTGCTGCTATCGGTGTGTTTACGGCCTGGGTTATTTACCTGAAGGAACCATCGATCGCGGTAAAGACACGCAAACAGTTTTCGTTTATTTACAACATACTCGATCGCAAGTACGGCTTCGATGAGTTCAACGAATGGGCCTTTGGCGGCGGCAGCCGTGCCCTGGGCAACCGTCTATGGCAGATAGGCGATGTGGTTTTAATTGATGGCCTGTTTGTCAACGGTTCGGCAAAACTGGTTGGCTGGTTCTCCAGTGTTGTACGTCATGTTCAAACCGGACTGTTATACCACTACGCTTTTGCCATGATCATCGGCGTACTGATGCTGCTCACTCTTTTTGTAATTATTTAACGATACAAGGTTAACTATGAATGCCGATTGGCCATTGCTAAGCCTGACAGTATGGACACCGATACTCGGTGGCCTTGCAGTACTGTTCACAGGTGATAAGGGAGATACGCAGGGCGTACGCCGCCTGGCATTGGTGGTGTCTTTAGCAACCTTTGTTCTCAGCCTGGGCTTGTATACAGGTTTTGACTCAAGCACTGCCAACATGCAGTTTGTCGAGAAGTATGAATGGATCAGTGCCTTCAAGATTTACTATCATCTCGGCGTTGACGGCATCTCCATGCCGCTGATCATACTGACAACCTTTACTACCATACTGGTGGTTTTAGCCGGCTGGGAAGTGATCCAGAAAAAAGTATCGCAGTATTTTGCCGCATTTCTGATCATGGAAGGTTTGATGATTGGTGTGTTCGCAGCACTGGACTCGATCTTCTTCTACGTGTTCTGGGAAGGCATGCTGATACCGATGTTTATCATCATCGGTATCTGGGGCGGTGAGCGCAGGGTATACGCCACCATCAAGTTCTTTATCTACACGTTTATCGGCTCGGTGCTGATGCTGGTGTCGTTGATCTATATGTACTACCAGGGTGACAGCTTCTCGATCCTGGATATGCATACACTCAAGCTGGGTATTACCGAACAGACCCTGATTTTCCTGTCATTCCTGATGGCATTCGCAGTGAAAGTGCCGATGTGGCCGGTGCATACCTGGCTACCCGATGCGCACGTGGAAGCACCGACCGGTGGTTCGGTGATCCTGGCGGCAATCATGCTGAAAATCGGCGGCTACGGCTTTCTGCGCTTCAGCCTGCCGATTACGCCGGATGCCAGTGAGCAACTGGACTGGCTGATTATTACCATGTCGCTGGTTGCCGTTGTTTATATCGGTTTCGTTGCGCTGGTACAGCGCGATATGAAAAAGCTGGTTGCTTACTCATCGATCGCACACATGGGATTTGTCACCCTGGGTATATTTATCGTATTCCAGATATGGAGCAACCCGGCCAATGTAAATCAAAGTGGTGCCGTGCTTGCGGTTGAAGGCGCAATGATCCAGATGATTTCACACGGCTTTATCTCGGGTGCATTGTTCCTCATGATCGGCGTACTGTATGACCGCATGCATACACGCCAGATAAATGATTACGGCGGTGTGGTGAATACCATGCCGATATTTGCAGCCTTTGCCGTGTTCTTCGCCATGTCGAACGCGGGCCTGCCTGGCACCTCCGGGTTTGTCGGTGAATTCATGGTGATCATTGCCAGCTTCCACGCGAACTTCTGGTATGCCTTCCTCGGTGCCACCACGCTGATACTGGGTGCCGCATACACTTTGTGGATGGTCAAGCGCGTATTTTACGGCGAGGTGGCCAATGAGAATGTACGTGCCTTACAGGATCTGAATTCGCGCGAGTTTGTTATCATGGCAACACTGGCGATTGCAGTGCTTGTACTTGGCCTGTGGCCGGCGCCCCTGGTTGATGTCATGCACGCCTCTGTTGAAAACCTGCTTAAGCATGTTGCCATTTCAAAGCTGTAGCTATTGGAAAGAACAATGACACTAGACTCACTTAATATCGCAGTCACCTGGCCCGAGATCTTCCTGCTGGTAATGGCCTGCGTAGTACTGGTTGTTGATGTATTTATCGAAGATAACAGGCGCAACCTGACATATCTGCTTACCCAGTTAACACTGCTGGTAACGGCTGCTTTAATCACACTGGGCGAAGCGGATCAGCGTGTACTGGCGTTCAACGATATGTTCGTGCGGGACCAGCTCGCAGATACGCTGAAGCTGTTTATCCTGGCGATTACTTTCGTTATCTTCGTTTACTCAAGAGATTACTTACGCGAGCGCGATATTTTCAAGGGCGAGTTCTATGTGCTCGGATTGTTCGGTGTGCTCGGCATGATGATCATGGTGTCATCGGCCAATTTATTATTGTTATATCTCGGTCTTGAACTGATGTCGCTGTGTTTGTATGCCATGGTGGCGTTTGACCGTGACAATGGCAATGCCTCGGAAGCGGCAATGAAATACTTCGTGCTCGGTGCCATTGCATCCGGCATGCTGCTCTATGGCATGTCGATTCTGTACGGCCTGTCCGGCAGTCTCGCGATTGCTGATGTAGCCAATGCCGTGTCAACCGTAGAACCGGGTAGTGATGCACAACTGGGTCTTGTATTTGCGCTGGTATTTATCGTGGTAGCGCTGGCGTTCAAACTCGGTGCGGTACCGTTTCACATGTGGATACCCGATGTCTACCAGGGTTCACCTACGATTGTGACCGCCTATATCAGTTCGGCACCGAAGATTGCCGGTTTTGCCATGGTCATGCGCCTGCTGGTCGAAGGCCTGGGTGGCCTGCACGCTGACTGGCAAATGATGCTGGTCATTCTTGCAGTGCTATCGATGGCTGCCGGTAATATCATCGCGATTGCGCAGACCAACATCAAACGCATGCTGGCTTATTCCACCATATCCCATGTCGGTTTCATCCTGCTGGGTATCCTTGCGGGTACTGCTGACGGTTATTCATCGGCGATGTTCTACACGCTGGCCTACGCCATTATGTCGATCGGTGGTTTCGGTATAGTGTTGTACATGTCACGGGCGGGTTTTGAAGCCGAAGAACTGGATGACTATCGCGGTTTGAATCAACGCAGCCCCTGGTTCGCCTTCATGATGCTGATCCTGATGTTCTCCATGGCTGGCGTGCCACCGACTTTAGGTTTCTGGGCCAAACTGGCCGTGCTCAGCGCGGTGGTTGATATCAGCATGACCTGGCTCGCCGTGGTCGGTGTTGCATTCTCAATTATCGGCCTGTTCTACTACCTCAGAGTCATCAAGCTGATGTACTTTGACGATGCTGTTGACATGCAGCCCATCAGCTGCGGCCGCGACATGCAAATCGCGCTCAGCACCAACAGTGTTGCAATACTTGCGCTGGGGATCTATCCGGCCGGCTTGATGTCTATATGTTCAGCCGTGTTTAGCTGATCTTGCCTCGTTCTTGTAAGACATCAAAGACCACAAAATAACAGCCTGTCCCTTATTAAAGAATAAATAATCTTAAAAAACAATAAGATATAGCATTACGTACTGGATGCGACGTATGCTATACTTATCAGCAGTTGATAAGGATTATTAGCTTTATGAGTCGTGCCAAAGGATTGGATTATTTACTTGATCTGGATGGAGAGGTTTTCGTTGAGAGTAACGGTTACTGGCACAAGATTGAAGCCAGATTAACTGATGTTACGGATGAGTGGCCGCATGGAATTAGTTACTGTCTCACACTTCATAATGACCGGAATGAAAGGATTTTTGGGATTGATAACGCACACCCGGTTAAAACCAGGCGTAAGGGTTATCGAGGCAGAATAGTTGAATACGATCATATACATACTGATGAGAACGACAAGGGCACTACATATGTTTTCCGTAATCCAGAGTAATTATTGAAGGACTTCTACGATAGAGTTAATGAAATCGTTCACGGTGTAGTATGAAAAAGATAACAATTGGAATTATGAGTAGAGATGAATATCAAAAGCGCGCGATAGCCATTGCTGCTGGCAAATACAAGCCCAGGCATGGGGAGCCGAAAGTGTTTTTTAATTCCATGAAATCACTCAGTGAAGTGCTGAGCGATAAAAATCGTGAATTGCTAAAAATCATCGCTGAGCAAGAACCCGAGACATTAACTGAACTGGCAGCCATTTCCGGCCGAGAGCTGTCTAATGTCAGCCGCACACTGAAAACGCTTGAACGCTACGGTATCGTTGAAACCAGAAGAAACAGTCATTCGAAGCGTCCAATCGTAAAGGCAACGGAATTCGATATTCAGCTAAGTGCATGTTAACCGTGATTCTTCAACCTGGGATCTATCCGGCTGGTTTGATGTCTATATGTTCAGCCGTGTTCAGCTGATCTTGCATCTTGTGGCGTAAATCAGTAACATGCCTGCCTCCGTTGCGGGGTGGAGCAGTCTGGCAGCTCGTCGGGCTCATAACCCGAAGGTCGTAGGTTCAAATCCTGCCCCCGCTACCAAAATTATCGAAGCCCGCAAAATTGCGGGCTTTTTTTTAGCTTCGGGTTATGAGCCCGACGAAGCAGTCGGTCTCAGGCTGTTTATTACTGGCGAAGGTCGCAGGTTCAAATCCTGCCCCCGCTACCAATATTTCCGAAAAGCTCACAGATGTGGGCTTTTTTTATGCGCTTCGGGTTATGAGCCCGACAAAGGCGTCGGTCTCAGCTCTATAATTTCCGGCGAAGGTCGTAGGTTCAAATCCTGCCCCCGCTACCAAAATTACCGAAGCCCGCAACATCGCGGGCTTTTTTTGTGCCTTCGGGTTATGAGCCCGAC
>CAZRKQ010000071.1:0-1612 GCA_964600755.1 uncultured Thiotrichaceae bacterium | reverse complement strand
CCCACAAAACCTGTAAGAACTGACCCTATAAGTGGCTCTTGTGGGTAACATTAAGGGTAACTTAGCATATGTATTTAGTTATTATTGTTTACTTTCATATAGTTACATAGTTAGTTTGTAAGTCTCTCTCTCCGCCAGATATAGCTGTAAAGCATTGAAATAAAGCCCCCTTTAACACGGGGCTTTATTTTTTCACCACCATTAACCCCACATCTGAATCTTACCAGGTATTCCAGGGATTTTTTGAGGTGTCTTATTGATTTTAATCATAAAAAGTAGGAAAATTTATATTCGGGGGGATAAATATTCACCATGAACAGGTGTGATATCTCAGATTGACTGAACAAGTGAACAGTCTGCCACTTTTATTTTTGTTAAAGATCGTGGTCAATTTAGAACAAATAGCTCCGCAGCAAAATCATCTACTGGACGCCGCACCCGCAGAGGTTAAGAAACGCCTATTCCCTCATATGAAGCTGATGGACTTCCCGCTCGGAACGGTTTTGTATGAACCCGGACACATCCTGCGCTACGTGTACTTTCCAATCGATTCGATCGTTTCACTACTCTACGTGATGGAGAACGGCATGTCGGCGGAAATTTCGTTAGTGGGCAACGAGGGTATTGTTGGCGTCGCGGTGTTCATGGGTGGCGAAAGCACTCCGAGCCGGGCATTGGTGCAAAGCTCAGGATATGCTTTTCGTCTGAATGCGCAACGTTTCAGGGACGAGTTCAATAACAACAGTGATATGCGGACACTGGTGCTGCGCTACACGCAATCGCTGATCACTCAAATGGCCCAAACGGCAGTCTGCAACCGGCATCATTCGCTTGACAGGCAATTGTGCCGCTGGCTGTTGTTATCTCTGGACCGCCTGCCGAGCAACCGTTTGTCCATGACCCAGGAATTGATCGCCAACATGCTCGGTGTGCGCCGCGAAGGTGTTACCGAGGCTGCCGGTAAACTGCAAAAACTCGGTGTGATTAAGTATAAACGTGGGAAAATCACGATCCTGGACAGACCCGCGCTTGAGGAACTGTGCTGCGAGTGTTATGCCGTCGTCAAGAAAGAAACCGATCGCTTGCAAGCTTATCAAGAGTTGCTAGAGACCGATTGAACTGGCGTTCAAAATAACGAACCCAAAATTTTGTTATGTACGCTACCGCACAGATGAATCAATTTGAATCCATGTACAATCATGATGCCGAGATTTATTCGTTACGAAATTGCAACCAAGTAGTGTCTATGGGTATTAACCAATTATCTTGAAGGTATTTATGATTGAAAAAAGTGGTACTGGAATTGAACGCAGGCAGGGATAAGACACGGGCCGGGCATCCTGACTGAATCAATCATCCACAATTAACAGCACAGCCAGACCGATCACCCATTAATTTAATTAGTGAGTGACCGTACACTTCTCCGATTTTTCCACTATTTTAACCATGACAGACTCATGCTACCTTGTATTTTCATACACAGGCTGTATTCGAATCTACTTTTTTATTACCCGATAGAGGGCCGCCCAATAGCATGACAAACAAACCCATGCTTTAACGCCGTATCCTGCGGCCAGATATTTCTGCCATCCACCAGCACTTTCTGACGCAT
>CAZRKQ010000070.1:0-4198 GCA_964600755.1 uncultured Thiotrichaceae bacterium | reverse complement strand
AAGCGGCCATTTAATCGCATGAAGTTGCGCCATGAGTTGTGGAAAAAGAAATATCCGGATGCGGTAGAAAAACATGGCATTCCCTGGACAGGCATTGCCAATGCGTCTGAAGAGTTGAAAGCGCACGCTGAACCCAAAAAGAATTTGAGTGAGCTGCCTTTTGATCCACTTGAGTACATTGAACATCTGGATCAGTTGCCGTTTGACCCAGGCATGGATCCCGGGCTTGGTAATTGATTTTAGTAAAAGTAGAAAGAGCCGCCATCGGGCGGCTCTTTTCTCATGAGTAATTAATTTATTATCGGCTTTCTACAACTGATCGATAATACAAGTTCGTTATGATTGAAAAGATAAAAATACGAATAAGTGTATTTCTGCTACTGCTTTTGGTTGTGTCGCTTTCAGTTATTGCAGGCCCTGAAAGACAAATAAGGCTTGATGGCCAGTCTAATTTTCGTGATATCGGTGGTTACCAAACAACAGATGGCCACCGCGTAAAGTTGGGTGAGGTTTATCGTTCCGGTGAATTGCACAAACTTTCAGATACGGATGTGGATAAGCTGGATGCGCTCGATATCAAAGCCGTGGCCAATTTTCTGACTGAAAGGGAAATCAAGTCACGAGGGCATGATCGTTTGCCTGAAGGTGTCAGGGAAATACCATTGCCAATGGAAACGGGCAACCTGGGTGAAATGGCCGGCGTCATCGTAGAGGCGCGAGGAACAGGTGATTTCTCCGAGGTTCCTGTTGAGCTCAATCCGGAAATTCATCGTGTCCTGATCAATGAAGGTCGTAAGTACTATGCGACTTTGTTGCGTGAGATTGCTGATCCAGCTGGCAGGCCGATGGTGTATCACTGCTCTCACGGTGTACACCGTACCGGTACCGCAACGGCCATTCTGTTATCTGCACTCGGGGTGCCATGGGAAACGATTCGTGAAGATTATCTTCTGTCCAACAAATACAGGGTAGAAGAAGTGAATCGCAGAACAAACGATTTAAGACTGCTTGCAGCTGATACTTTTCTTGTTGAGCCAGAAGAAGTGGATATGACGAATATCTATGCGTTTTATGTATTACAGCCTGAATATATTGATGCTTCACTGGATGAGGCAGTGAAACAATACGGTTCGATGGAAAACTACATTCGAGAAGGACTGGGCATTACGGATAAGGAGCTGGCCAGTCTGCGTGAACAACTGCTGGAACCTGCTAAATAGGATTGGTGCTTCGATTTGACTACCGGATCCGGTGTTGTTCACTTTTACGTCATTCCCGCGAAAGCGGGAATCCAGTAAGCGGTCGGTTGGTGTTTAATTCCAAAGTCACTAGATTCCCGCTTTCGCGGGAATGACGCGTAATTTAGTAATTCTTCAACTCTGAAATTATACGCAATGACCTAAATTAATTAGTCGGCATGACGGTATAGATAGCGTAGACTTTCAGTCACGTTATTAAGCTAAACCAGTTACACTCATGTTACATATATTTATGAAAAATCGTGTGTTCAAGCCAATGCGATTTTTTGTATCAATAACCAGCATTGCCTGCCTCTATGTAAATGGCGCACATGCACAAGAAAAGACAGACGCCGAATATATCGGTATCGATGCGTGTGTGGAATGTCATGCTGAACAAGTCCAACTCTGGCGGGGTTCTCACCATGATCTTGCGATGCAGCATGCTACTGATAAAACAGTTCTGGCTGATTTCTCAAATACCCAATTCAACTATGCCGGCATCACCAGTACTTTTTATAAAAAAAATAACAAGTTCATGGCACGAACTGACGGACCTGACGGCAAGCTGCATGATTATGAAATCAAGTATGTTTTCGGTGTAACACCACTGCAGCAATATTTAGTCGAGCTTGATAACGGACGGTTGCAGGCACTGACCATTGCCTGGGATACACGGCCAAAGGCAGAAGGTGGTCAACGCTGGTTCCATCTCTATCCTGATGGAGAAATTACATACAAGGACGAGTTGCACTGGACACGTACGAATTTCAACTGGAATGGTATGTGCGCTGAATGTCATTCGACAAATCTGAAAAAGAATTACGACAGTGCATCAGATATATTCAGTACAAGTTGGTCAGAGATCGATGTATCCTGTGAAGCCTGTCATGGTCCTTCATCAAAACACATCGGCTGGGCAAAGAAAAAACCTGGTTGGGAATTGTTTAATAACAGTAAGGGATTGAATGTTTTATTTGATGAGCGCAAGGGTGTTCACTGGAAGATAGATCCTGAAACAGGTAATGCACAACGCAGTTCTGAGCGAACCACAGAGAAAGAGATACAGGTTTGTGCGCTGTGTCATTCACGTCGTAGTGTAATCGCAATAGACTATTCGCCCGGAAAATCCTTCCTTGATCACTATATGCCAAGGCTGCTGGATGAAGGTATGTACTTCGCCGATGGTCAGATTCAGGATGAAGTGTATGTATATGGTTCCTTCCTGCAGAGCAAAATGTACCACGCTGGTGTTACCTGCAGTGACTGCCATGAACCGCACAGTCTGAAACTGAGACAACAGGGCAATAGTGTCTGTCTGCAGTGCCACATTGCCGGTAAATTCAATACCGAAAAACATCACTTCCATAAAGCGGGTACAGAAGGTGCAAAATGCGCAGAGTGCCATATGCCGCCGCGCAACTACATGGTGGTCGATCCGCGGCACGACCACAGTTTCCGAATTCCGCGTCCGGATCAGTCAGCAAAACTGGGAACGCCGAATGCCTGCAATCAGTGCCACACCGATAAAAATGCTGCCTGGGCAGATGCACAGGTCAAGCAGTGGTACAGTAAATCACCAATTGGTTACCAGCAGTTCGCTGATGCAATTGATGCCGGGCGCAGCGGCAATAGCGGTGCTGGTCAGTTGCTGGCAAAACAGATCAATAATGTCGAAGCACCTGATATTGCCCGGGCTTCGGCGATAAGCAGCCTCTCGCGCTATCTTGATCAGGAAACATTCAACACAATACAAAAAGGCCTGAAAGATGAGGATGCCATGGTGCGCATGGCAAGCATTGGTGCTCTGGAAGGGCTGCAGCCATCGATGCTAGTGCAATCGGTGTTTCCGTTACTCAACGACCCGGTAAGAACAGTGCGAATTGAAGCGGCGAGAGTGCTCGCGCCGGTACCAGTTGGCCAGCTTCAGGGTGAGCAGCTTTCAATCTACAACAAGGCGGCGAATGAATATATTGATTCGCAACAAGCCAATGCCGAACGTCCCGAGGCGCAACTGAATCTTGGTAATTATTATGTAGCACGAGGAGATGCTGATAAGGCTGAAGCTGCTTATCAACGGGCAATCAAACTTGAAGATGTGTTTATGCCTGCATATATCAACCTGGCAGATATGTATCGCTTACAGGGCAAAGAGGCCGATGCATACAAGGTTCTACTCAATGCCAAACAGGCAGCAACAGGAAATGCAGATGTGCATCATGCACTCGGGTTGCTGCTGGTGCGTCAGAAGAAGATTGACGAGGCAGTGGTTGAGCTGGAGGCTGCTGCCAGGTTAGCGCCTGAAAATTCGCGTTATATATATGTGTACGCGGTTGCATTGAACTCAACAGGAAAAACGAATAAAGCCATTGAGCAGTTACAGATTGCGCATGAGCGGTTCCCTAATAATGTTGATGTATTACAGGGCTTGATTTCTTTTAATCGTGATGCCGGTAATGACTTTGCGGTAGAGCGGTATATGACGAAGCTGGAAAAGATGAAGTAGTATCAGGTGTGCGATTTGTTTTTGAAAAATATGTTTTTGAACGCGCACTATCGAAACCCCGCGTCATTCCCGCGAAAGCGGGAATCTAGTTTTTCTGGCGTTGATGCCTGCTGAACAAGATTCCCGCTTTCGCGGGAATGACGCTGTTTTTTTACTTGGTCATTACCATTTGAATAGATGTATTTATGTTTACGTAACTATAGTTGCAATTGTTTCCTGGTTGGAAATCAAGAGAAGCTACTAATACTTCAGTGTCTCAGACGGCTTCTCATTATAGATTGACTTGTACAACAAGGAGAATTTACCAAGCTCGGTAAAACCATAGCGCAAGGCAATATCGGATACTTTTGTATTCTCTGGCAGTGCATTAATCAATTCCATGCGGGCTGCTTCCAGGCGCCTTTCTTTCAAAAACCTCATCGGACCAACGCCATGGCGTTGAACAAAGGCTCTC
>CAZRKQ010000069.1:0-4712 GCA_964600755.1 uncultured Thiotrichaceae bacterium | reverse complement strand
GTGTAGAACCTTTCTACAGGACCTGTCCAGCATTGTGTTGCACTGTCTCGCAGAGACTGCATTGAGTCGTTATGTTGATGTCCGACCGGGCAGGCAAATTTATAGCTGCGCATCCTGGAGGCAGGCACAGAAAATGCTGTGTGTGCACTGCATCCGAAAAAGAGGCGTGCGGCTGGATAATTTGCGGAACTAATGCGGGTCCTGTTGAGCATAGTTATGAACTGTCCTGCTATTCTTGCAACGGGCGCCCCAAGTTAAGTTAATAAATATAAAAAGTTATGATCGGATAAGCGGCATGGGGTGCAGGTGGTCGGAGGTTCAAATCCTCTCGCCCCGACCAATAATTCAAAGGCTTGAGAAGCTTTTCAGAATAACTCCTGTCTAAAATATTCTTGCTGTCAAAAATCTATGGCCAGGCAATGTTGCGGGTCTGTCAATTGGCTGAACCGTTTTTATCGTGTTTGCCGTGCGTTTTAGTCCACTGGTGCCGAATGCGCGCCGCATTCATGAGCGTTGGGAAAGGAAGTTTTACCGGTCA
Organism: uncultured Thiotrichaceae bacterium; assembly: GCA_964600755.1. Classification (GTDB taxonomy): domain Bacteria; phylum Pseudomonadota; class Gammaproteobacteria; order SZUA-229; family SZUA-229; genus JABDQW01. Next base: position 4,174 of record CAZRKQ010000069.1, on the reverse strand, counting down.
ACGGTCACCAATCACAATGTATGAAGTGTGCACGTGCAAACCGTGTCAATGTCTTGAGGAGGGTTAATTATCCCTGATCCAGGGTGGGTTGTACGAGCCAGTTAGTCGTTCCCAGAACGTATACGTCTTTGGGCGCGGCGCCGTGGGAGAGACCGTGTAGGGTTTGACAGGCAAGCCTGCGCGCAGCCATCCAGGTCCTGCTGCACTGCCCATCATTCCTTCCGGAACATCCAGGAGATTGGTGATGTCACGACGTGACAGTACCTTCTTCAGCCATGCCGTGCGCCCACCCACAGCGCAGATCAGGGCAATTGGTCGGCCGTCGGCCTCCTCGACGATCGTTCGAAACCTGGACAGGAACTGACGCTCATGCATGGAAACCGGCCTGGCGACGCTGGCAATGCCGGTTTCCACCCATTCGTTTTGACCGCGGATATCAACAAGGATGATCTCTTCACGTTGCGCCATCGCAAATGCGTCGCCAACCGATAGGATTTCCCCGCCTGCTGCCAGTGTTGGTACCAGCATAGCTAGCATAAGGATTAAACGATATCTGTGTAGCATGGCTTTCGCAAGCTGGAAGACATGCCGGTACGCTGCTTTATGGTCGGGGCGCATGATTTAACTCTTTATCTGACCAAGCATTATTTATGGAGTTTAGGATTATTCGCGGCCTCGATGGGATCGGACGCGATAATATCTGTATAATCAACAGCTAGCCGCTGGACCTGCATAATAATCGGATTATCGTTTGGGGCTTAGAATATGCTTTCTATCGGAGACCTGCTCCAGAATACCTTTCTGCTGTGTTATTTGCTGGTTCTGTTGCTTCTTTGCATCTATGGTGCCCACCGTTATCAGCTCGTTTATCTGTTCCATAAGTACAAATCGAATCACCCTGTAATTCCCTTAAGTCCTTCCGAGTTGCCTGTAGTTACAATTCAGGTTCCTGTCTTCAACGAGCAATATGTACTGAAACGGCTGCTGCGCTCACTGTGTCAACTAGAGTATCCCAGAGAGCGGCTCGAGGTGCAGGTCCTGGATGATTCGACTGATGAGACAACGTTTATTGCCCAGCAGGTGGTTGAGGAAATGCGTAATGAGCAGTTCGATGTCCATTATCTGCATCGTACTGACAGGCTGGGATACAAGGCAGGTGCACTGCATGCAGGTCTCCAAACTGCACGGGGCGAACTCATCGTGATATTTGATGCAGATTTCTCGCCTGATAGCCGGTTCCTGGTCAATACGGTTCCGTACTTCAGGGATAAAAGTGTTGGTATGGTACAGGCCCGCTGGGGTTACCTGAATCGCAGCTATTCACTGTTGACCAGGTTGCAGGCTATCTATCTTGATGCCCATTTTATGGTTGAGCATTTCGCCAGAAACCGGTCTGGCAGGTTCTTCAATTTTAATGGTACTGCCGGAGTATGGCGCAAGGAATGCATGGTGTCTGCTGGCGGGTGGGAATCTGAAACCCTGACCGAAGACCTTGATATCAGCTATCGTGCCCAGCTGGCTGGTTGGCGATTCATATTCCTGCCAGATGTCATTGCACCATCAGAGCTGCCTGTTGATATGAACTCTTTCAAGCTCCAGCAGCACCGCTGGGCAAAAGGCTCGATCCAGACGGCGATGAAACTGCTCATACCGATTCTGAGGAGCGATTATCACTGGAAAGTAAAAATAGAGGCAGTTTTTCATTTGACAAATAATGTGTCTTACCTGTTGATGGTTTACCTATCATTATCGATGCTTCCGTCCATGATTATCCGGTTTAACATGGGGTGGGAAGAAACAATTTGGATTGACCTGGTAATGCTCCTGGCGGCAACCACGCCTGTCACCGTTTTTTACCTGACTGCTGAAAAGGCATTACACAAAAACTGGTATGCAAGGGCACTGTATATCCCGTTTTTAATGTCACTGGGTATCGGCATTGCACTGAATAACGGGAAGGCTGTCCTCGAGGCGCTTTTCGGTATCAAGTCAGGATTCAAGCGCACCCCCAAACATGGGATAGAAGGAACCAATGGCTCATGGAGTGACAAGAAATACTTCGGTACTCTGGATATAGTCACAATGCTCGAACTGTTTATGGCTGTTTACTTCTCCTATGCTGTCTATCTGGCAGTGACCAGTCATATCTATATTGCCGCCCCGTTCCTGTTGCTTTTCCAGTTTGGTTTCAGTTACGTATTTCTGGCATCAACCTATCAGCGAACATGCAGTATTTTGCGCAATACCTGGTGCCGTACAATTCCGGCCAAGGGTGAAATAGGCACCTGAATGGCCGAGTGAGCCTGTAATCAGGACAGGACGTGAAATCAACAACATATCGAACCCCGTATAAATAATAAACTTCGGTCTGAGTACGGCGAATAATGAATTCCATTGCCAGGCAGATGTTGGTTTACGGAATCATGCTGGAAATATTCCTGGCAGGTATTTTGTACCTTGGCGACCTGCGTGAGGAAATTCCGCTATTTCTTCTGTTTTATTTCCTTGCCTTTCTGGGTTTTCTGGGCGCCGCACGGTTATGCCAACAGACTGGTAGCCGGCCGGAATGTAATCCGCTGTTATTGCCGATCCTCATTGTTTTTGCGCTGCTCTTCAGGATAACCCTGTTTTGTTCTGAGCCAAGTCTCTCTGAGGATATCTATCGGTACCTGTGGGACGGTAAACTGGTTAACGAAGGCATTAATCCTTACAGGTTTGTGCCAGGCGCCAGCGAGTTGTTTACGATGAGGGAGTCATGGTATGAGTTGATAAACCACAAGGAAATTGGAACTCCTTATGGTCCTCTTGCCATCATGGTTTTTTCTGTAGCCGAAAGAATCATGAGTTCAGTCTACTTTATGAAAGTTCCATTTATCCTGTTTGATTGCCTGTCAATTATTTTAATCCTCAAAATGCTGAAGTATTCCGGCATGCCTGAAAGTAACATTATCTATTATGCCTGGAATCCACTGGTGATCGTTGAGGTGGCCGGAAGCGGCCATAATGATTCTCTCGGGGTGTTTCTATTATTGAGTACGCTTTACTTCATACAGCGCGGTAAGTACCTGGGCGCAGCAGCTGGCTTCGCATTCGCGTTTCTGGCCAAATATTTTACGTTACTTTTCCTGCCGGCAGTCCTGAAGTACTTTCGGAAGGGCGAATGGGTTGTTATCCCCCTGATCCTGTTTTCAGGATATATCTATTTTGGCGAACATCTTGAGCCGCACATCCTGAACCTTGTGCAGGTAGGTTCTTCCTGGCGATTCAATGACAGTCTGTTTTCCCTGCTGTTATTCCTGACAGAGTCACTCTATCTTTCCAGGGTACTGGTTATCGGTGTCATGCTGGCACTGTCAATTGCAGTCTGGCACTCTCGAAGATCAGTTCTTGAATCTGCAATGATCATGATCGGTGGCGCATTGATGCTCACAACGACGGTACAGCCCTGGTATCTGCTGTGGATGGTGCCATTCCTGTGTTTTTCGCCTAACAGGGCATGGCTGCTGCTGACCGCACTTACGATGCTTGCTTATCATGTGTTGATCCGCTACCACGAGGAAGGTGTATGGGCTGAAAGTCTATGGATCAAGATTGTGATTTATACGCCCTTTTACGCGTTGTTGCTCAGTGACGGGTTCAGACATTTCCGTTCCGGTAAGGGAAGAATTAAGTTTGCAGATTAAACATCTGTCTCACCGCTACACGAATGCACTACTGGCACGCACGCCAGTAGTGGCTATACTCAAAACAGGCCGCCTGTGGCCTGGTTTCCGAAAAGGAACGGATTCCGACGTCGTTCGGCATGGTTTTTTGCCAGGTGCAATTTCATGAATTAGTCTGCGGAGGTAATAATGGCTGAAAAATGCGTGGTTTGTGGTTGTGAAGGCCCGGAGATGTTCACGGCGGGCTACAGAGGAAAGGAAGGGACCTACTGTAACATCAGCTGTCTGGTACATGATCTGGCAGATCGATGCAGCTGTTGCGGATGCATCATTCTGGGACACGTCTTTGCCGACGCTGATGGTAACACTTGCTGTTGTGATATCTGTGCCGAAAAAGGGAAACAGTAGCTCTTTGCCGAACAATATTTCCTAGGGGGCTGCTGAAAAACTTTGAGGATCGGGAAGACGACCATAGTTACTAATCACTTATGAACCGATACTCTTGCAGGTAG
>CAZRKQ010000068.1:0-2232 GCA_964600755.1 uncultured Thiotrichaceae bacterium | reverse complement strand
TGCCATTACCAGCTCTACAGTATCGAGTGAGTCCGCACCCAGATCATCGACGAAGGATGCCTGGTTTGTTACTTCTTCTTCCTTTACGCCTAATTGTTCAGCAACAATTTTCTTAACACGTTCTTCTACAGAGCTCATTTTTAGAGTATCTCCAGGTAAATAAATCGAAAACTTGTAAGGTGCGATATTGTATTGAAAAGCCGGATTAGTTGCCACAAATGTATAAATTTTTTTTCGGCACCAAAATTGCTTATAAATCAAATATTTACACAAAATATAACAGTTATGATGCTACGCCATATACATTCCACCATTCACGTGAAGGGTTTCTCCGGTGATATATGCGGCCGCCGGTGAGGCCAGAAATACTACCGCTGCCGCTACTTCCTCGGCAGCACCGAGGCGTCCCAGGGGGATTTGCCGAGTCAGCGCTTCGCGTTGTTCATCGGCAAGTTCACGCGTCATATCGGTGTCGATAAACCCCGGCGCTACCGTGTTAACAGTAATGTTCCTGGAACCAATTTCCCGCGCCAGTGATTTAGTAAAGCCAAGCAGGCCTGCCTTGGCTGCGGCATAGTTGGTTTGTCCGGCATTGCCGGTGGCGCCGACAACTGAGGATATGTTAATGATGCGACCGTTGCGCTTTTTCATCATCGGTCGCAGTACTGCTTTACTCATTCGATAAACCGAACTCAAGTTGGTATTAATGATGTCATCCCATTGCTCGTCTTTCATCATCATCAGCAGATTGTCGCGCGTAATACCGGCGTTGTTTACCAGGATATCGGGCGCACCGTATTCGTCGATAATCTGCTTGACGCAGTTTGTAACCGAATCCGAGTCGGCAACATTGAGTACCATGCCGGTGCCCTTGACGCCGTTTTCACGGAACATAGCGGTAATATTTTCAGCCCCTGCTGCACTGGTTGCAGTGCCAATTATGGTTGCTTTTTCTGCACCTAGCGCCTGGGCGATGGCCTGGCCAATTCCCCGGCTGGCGCCTGTAACCAATGCAATTTGATCGGACAACATGTTAGATCTCTCCTATTGACTGCTGCATGTTCTCGAGTGAATCGGCGTCGAAAACTGCGAACGCTCGTAGTGATTTTTCAATTCGGCGGGCGAGACCGGTAAGAACTTTCCCCGGCCCACATTCGACCAGTGTGGTAACACCTCTTGCATGAATCTGCTCGACGCTGGCTACCCATTTCACAGGTTGGTATAGCTGCAGTTGCAGACGCTCTCTGATCTCGTCGATGGATGCTGCGACAGAAGCACTCTGGTTATGCACTATCGGTATCTCTGGCATTTTGATGGGCAGGGTTTCTAGCTCTTCTGCAAGTTGCCGCGCGGCATCTTTCATCAGCGAGCAGTGTGACGGCACGCTGACCGGTAACGGCAGTGCGCGTTTGGCGCCCAGTTCTTTCGCCTCGGTCATGGCGGCTTCGACTGCGGCAGTTTCACCGGCAATGACAACCTGCCCCGGGGCGTTGAAATTCACCGCTTCAACCACACCACTGCTGATTGCCGCACAGGCTTTGAGCACATCTTCATCGGCCAGGCCAATGATTGCAGCCATTGCGCCCTCACCTGCGACGATCGCCGCCTGCATCAGCTGTCCACGATGCGCAACCAGCTTGACCGCACTGGTCAAATCGAGGCTACCTGCGCAGACCAGCGCGCTGTACTCACCCAGGCTATGCCCGGCCATCATTACTGCTTGCGGCATGTCCGGTTGCTGCGAAGCTACACGCCAACTGGCGACTCCCGCGCACAGCATGGCAGGCTGTGTTACTTCGGTTTCATCAAGCCGCGCCTCGGGCCCCTTGCTGACCAGCGCCCAGAGATTGTAACCGAGCGCTTCCGAGGCTTCGTTGAAAACCTCTGTTACACTTGATTGATGTTCTTCCCAGGCATTCATCATCCCTACCGATTGCGAACCCTGGCCAGGGAAAACATAGGCGAAGTTTGTCATAGATTTGATTTGCCGACAAAAAAACACGATGTTATCACAGGGTTCTGTCAGGCGTTACTTGCTCTATTGATATACCGGCTGAATAATGGATAATGGCGCGCTTTAAACAATGAGTCAGATTATGCCAAAAGGCGATCATATCGAGATGCGGGGAGTGGTAAGGGATACCCTGCCGAATACCATGTTACGTGTCGAGTTGGAAAACGGGCATGTCGTAACCGCCCATATCTCAGGCAAAATGCGCAAGCACTATATTC
>CAZRKQ010000067.1:0-27482 GCA_964600755.1 uncultured Thiotrichaceae bacterium | reverse complement strand
TCCATAGCGCTATTCCCAGGTATATAAGGTATGCGCCGCCAAGGTATCTCACCAGGAAAAAATTGCCGCCCATCAAGTCAGCCAGCACCGACAAGCCGTAGATAGCCAGTAAAATATATATGATGTCGCCAACGACGATGCCGGCAACTGTAACAACACCATGAGAAAAGCCAAAAGCGGCTGACCTTGCCGATACTGCCAGTACGCTAACACTGGGGATGAACGCGAGCACAGCCATGGTGCCGAACAATGCAACCATACTGCTTAATGTCATGCTGCTTTGCATAGGCCTGATGCGTAAATTCAGTCGCCTTTTTCAGCTACGGCTGAAACGGCATATTTTGCTGATGTACCGCAGCGGCATGCTTGATGATGAGTGACAGCGCCTTTCTTGTCATCTCGATTGGCATACAGGGTGAATCGCGATGCTGCGTTGCAACCTGTTCCGGTAACAGTGGCACATGTATGAAGCCTGAATTATGTGAATGCCCGTTATTATCTGCGAAATACAAGCTCGAATACAGGATATGGTTGCATAAATGCTGCCCGGCATAGAATGAATATCCACATGGAATACTTTGCTTTTCCAGGATGCCCCTCATATCATCCGTACCCGGCAAGTTCGACCAGTACGCCACAGGCCTGTCTGGGTCTATGACTTCACGCATAAACGAATTAGTTGCTATTTTTTCAATTGTGATTTTGTTATAAGGCGGCGCCTGACCTGTGTGGATACATAGTAACGGCCTGTAACGCTTTAGTAGTTCACTTAACTGCTGCTCCAGGGTCTGATGTTCTGTCTCTCTTGATGAGTCATCGCATGTAATGACCTCAAATGTCAGCCATTGCTGTAAAAACACAAGCTCTGGCGGCAGTTCATCTTTAAAAGATTGCACCAATGTGCCGGAAGCGTTCATATCTTCCTTGTACGGGCCAAATCCTGTCACTAGAATCATATTCATCAAACCGGGTCAGAGAGTAATCGTCCAGATTGTTTTCCAACACCAATCTTGACCTAAACGCTTAACATGGTGTCCTGGTCACGCAACACAAACAGCGTAAAACAAGCTGCCAGCATCGGCCACGCGGCAAAGAACAACAAGCCTGGTCCTTCAAAAGGTGAAAGGTAGATACCAAAGGAAGACAGGGTTGATACCGCGTGAAACGCCAGTACCGCGCCATATGTATAAAGTTTCTTGTAACCGATCAGAAATAAAAACAGAATTATGATTTCAATTCCGCCAATAACCGCCATCACATTCGGGCTGAGGCCGCCAATAAAATAGAAAGACTCATACACTTTTGCCGCATGTGCAGGATTCACGAATTTATCGATTGTCCACATAAACATAACAATGAATACAGATAATCGAAGCAACAGCAGTGACAAGCGAAGTCTTTGCACAAGATCATTCATAAATCTCTCCTGTAAAATTAATGGCCCCCGCTAGCAGACCAGTCCAGAATGTAAAATACACTGTACATTTGATCAGCTTAACAAAACCAACGAGCCTCGCCCTATGATTATTTTCAAGCCAGCATTCATCCATGCCTGGTCAGGATCTTATCCAGGTGATTCGCGAAAGATTGACGGTCACTTTGACTGAGCGCAGAAGGCCCGCCAGTATCTATCCCGCTTGCACGCAACGTATCCATAAAATCTCTCATAGTCAGCCGGGCCTTGATATTATCAGACGTGTACAGCTCACCTCGTGGATTAAGCGCATAACCGCCTTTGTCGATAACATCCGCAGCCAGAGGAATATCACTGGTGATCACAAGATCACCAGCACCAAGCCTGTTGACAATCTCGTTGTCCGCAACATCAAAACCATGTGTTACTTGAAGAAATTTAATGTGGCGCGACCGCGGTATGGGTATTGAATGGTTAGCTACAAGCGTTAACTGTACTCCGGTACGCTCTGCCGCTCTAAACAAAATATCCTTGATCACCCCAGGACAAGCATCTGCATCTACCCATATGTTCATTTCATGCCACTTGAGAAAACTACCTGCCGACAGTTTCTATGCCTTCCCCGCCAAACACTGTAGCAAAATAGCCAATGATCAAGCCTATAATCGCACCCTCTACAGTAAACCAGAACGGCGAGCTTAAAACACCGCCTTCACCAAAGAGTGACACCATCATGGCCGCCATGGCGTCATAGGCAAAAAAGACCAGTACAAAATTCATCCATGCGCCTACCAATGTTGCACGAAACCACCAGGGCATGGGCAATTTCAAAACCGGATGATAGGTAACAACACCGAACACCCCGATAAAGGCACCTACCGTGGTATACCACAACAGGATTCCCCAGCGCAGCAACCAGCCCGAATCCGGCAGGAAGTAAGGCAGCAGCATAAATCCGGCAAGTCCAAACAGAAAACCGATAGCCTTGCCAATAGCAATGCGCATCATCAAAGAGGGTTTTTCAAACATGCCTGGCTCCGTTATTGCTTATCTAACGTTAGAATTATTGAGTCAATATACAGGGGAAGCGTGTGATTTTTCAAATATTAATAACAATTGCTCTCTGGCTCTGTTGTTCCCGAAGCCATCAATGCAAAAGGCCAGAACAAATCAATGCCCTGGCCTTCTGATATTGCCAGACACGAGAGACGTGTCTGCTAGAAACGCTGGTTATTAAACTATCACGTTCACCATGTAGATGATGCCAAAAAATACAGCAAATAAACCAGTGAAAAGATATGTCATTACGCGCTTCATTTCTAAATCTGCATTATCCATATAAATACAACCTACTTATAATTGTTAAAGTTACAGCCTCGAACAGGCCATGATTTGAAAGCAGCCATATTTTAGCGATTTGTACAGTTGCTAGATAAATGAAATATCTGATGAATAGATAAGAAAAATTTTACGTGACAATCTGCAAGGTTATATAACCTTATAAATCATATGCCATCACTGATTAAGGGCTCCGACTCTTTTAATCTCATTACGGTAACAAAAATCAACCAGTCCGATCACGCGGTGTTGTTGTGGTCAGGGCAACAACACCTGGCTTTTATATATATTGAACGTCTCCACGGTGGCAGTGGCTTCAAACTGACTCAATAAAACACCACCAAGCAGGCCGCTATACGCGGCGCAGGCACCGTTGTGTGTGCCATCATCACCATCGATGCGTGCCATTTCCACCAGTTGGCCATTATTTCTTCGCAACTGATTAGTGTTAACGTCACTGAACTCGTACACTCGGCAACCGTTGTAACGGTTGCCCGAGGTGGTGTCCACCGGTGTTACTATCAAGTAAGTCTTGCCATTTTTTTCTACCAGCGCCGGTGCCTGATAATGATCATCCCCGGTTACGGCCTGTGCATCTGCCGGCGTGAGTAAGCGCCCAAGGTACTCCCAGCTTGCAGCACTGGTCATGTCGCACGGACTGTTACAACGAAAATAAACCAGGTATTCAGTAATCGGTATGGTCGCAGCATCGGCACAGAATATTGCCAGGTACACGGCATTGTTAGTGACATGCAAACCCGGCTCGGCAAACACACATAAATTCAACTCTGCCAGGTCAGCGCCACCCGGTGCCTGAGTTAAATCAGTGTTTAACTGAATCGCCGGACTACCACCGGTGGGTGAAAACACCGGCGCTCCTGTAATACTGCTATCCGGCTGCAGGCCCACACCGCCAAATAATTTAACCGGTGTAGCCGTGGCTAAAGCCATGGGTGTTGGTGCCACCTTCATAGCGATCCAGCTGTAGTCAGCGAAAAACGATGTCAGGTTGGCATTTAAATACTGAAACCAGATCAGCTTCCAGCGTTCCGCCAGCGGCGCCGACGGATCATACATCAATGAAGACGTTTCACTCTGCCAGATACCCTGGCTGTCAGCAGGAATACTGGCCACAGGGTCCGCCTCGGTCAGCGGCCCCAGCAAGGTCTCTACCCTGGGTGCGGCCACCACACCGGCATCCTGCCAGCTGATGCCATTATCATCGGAAAAGGCCAGGCGAACAGACACGGCCCAGTATAGCGACGACACGTAATAAATTGACGTATCCACCGAGGAGTAACTCATCCAGATACGATCCGAGGCTGGATCACGGGCGATCGAGGGATCAAAAATACCCAGATCACCGGCGCCACTGAATGTCACCCGTTCGGGTAAAGCTGCAACAGTTGCCGGTGAGTCATCGCTGCCGCAGGCCGTGATGAAACAGAGCAGAAACAGGGTCGTGAGAAGAATTTTCATCGTATCCAGGGTGAGCTTTATATAAGGACTATAGCAGCCCGGTCCCGATTAGCTTTGCGCCTCTTTTTTTTACATCCTGTCAAAATCGGGATATAATTCCCAAATTCAGACTTAATCACATCAGGCCTATGACGACCCGCATCAACAAATTCTTAAGCGTGGCACTTGCTTCAATAGCCATCACCGCCTGCGGCATAACCGACGACGATGATGATAGCGGGGACGGCGTGCCCGCAGTCACCGGCACTCATCAGGTGCTGGCATTTAATGACCTTGGCATGCACTGTGCTGACCTGGATTATTCCACCTTTGTGATCCTGCCACCATTCAACGTCGTTCATAGCCAGGTGATTGAACGCGGCGATAAACCCCGCATTCTGGACGCTACAGAAATAAAAGTCAGCTATAGCGCGGTCATGGACGGTAGCGCTTCTATTAATACAACCAGCCAGAACCAGGCCGGCGCTATACACAAGACCAATTTCTGGGACATCAACCCGGATACGGGTAACACTTATGTGTTTGACCTGTTTGGTCTCAATCCACCCGCTGATGAAGGCCTCGCCTTCGGCCAGGCCATGCCCGGTATTCTGAATCCATACACGGCCAATGATCCCCAGCCTTTCAACCATTTCGATGCGGGCAAAGCGTGGTTTGCCGCCGACGGGGTGCCGATTCTACCGATCGACGATGCCGGACAACAGAATGCCTACCCGTTGATGCGCGTCAGTGCAGCCACACCAGCCACAGACCAGACCGTGGCCAGTCTCGACGTGGTGCTGCCGGTCGCCGCAGAAGCGGATTGCCAGAACTGTCATGCACTTGGTGAAGTTGCGGCACCGGTCAACAGCCCGATTGACTTCATCCTGCCGGATGATATCAATGATCCCAACAGCGTGTTGCAGGCAGCCAAGCACAACATACTGGCCCTGCACGACGCTGAACATAACACCAGCCTGCTCAATCAGACACCTGTACTGTGTGCCCGTTGTCACTATTCGGCGGCACTGGACCTGGCAGGTGCAGGTTCGGCGGGTGAACAGCTTAACAAACCGATGATGTCCGAGGTGATGCACGGCCATCACGGTGAACTGACTGACCCTGTTACAGATGAACTGCTGTTCCCTACCAACGGTACACTTGAACAGACCTGCTACCAGTGCCACCCGGGCAAGGTAACGAAGTGCCTCAGAGGCGCCATGGGTGGTGCCGGTATCGACTGCGTGGACTGTCATGGCAGCATGCTGGCCGTGGGCAGGGACACACGCGAGCCCTGGGTGGATGAACCCCGCTGCGAGTCCTGTCATACCGGTGATGCCGTCAGCCACCTGGGATCGGATATCCGGCTGTCACAGGCCTGGGATGATGATATTGATATCGCCACGCCGCGCCTGGCAGTCAACAAGCGCTTCGCTGAAAATAGCAACACACTCTACCGCAACAGCCTGGGTCATGGCGGTGTCGCCTGCGAGGGTTGCCATGGATCCACCCATGCGATCTGGCCGAATGCATTGCCAACTGCCAATGACAACCAGGCGGCCATCCAGTTGCAGGGCCATGCCGGAACCATAAGCGAATGCAGTACCTGTCATACCAGCCTGCCGCTTAGCCTGAACGGCCCCCACGGCATGCACAATGTAAACAGCACTGGCTGGAACCTGGAACATGAAGATTTTTATGAGGATAATCCGAAGGCATGCCAGGCCTGCCATGGTCAGAACCTGGAAGGCACAGCGCTTTCGCAGACCGCAGCCGACCGTGACTACCTGCGGGATGACGATGATGATGACGATGATGGTGGCGCTCAAACCATCCACGTGGCCAGGGGAACGCCGGTAAGCTGTACTCTATGCCATGAAAAACCCTGATTGAATTAAACAGGCCAGATCCTGTTGTTGGATCCGGCCTGTTTAATTATTCATTCAAACCTTTTTGACAAACGCTGATTTCAACTTCATGGCACCAATGCCGACAATCTTGCAGTCAATATCATAATAACCATCGACAAGAACGGATGGATTATTATTTATTTAACAAAAATATCACCATACCAACAACAATCAATCCGGCAATATACAAAAACAAACGCCCTATATTCGCATCGCCAACAAGCGTATTTTTATGCCGCAATTTGATTCTCCTCACCTGTTCATCAGTGAGACCGTCGCAGTGCGGGCACACCGGCTCTTTCTCTGCATAACGCAAGCCGCACCGTTTGCATTTCCTGCTAAATCTAATTCTTATTGGAACTTGCATATCACCTAATAAACCGGTTCAGAATGTAACTAAGGTAAATTGTAGTCGTTCAGACTTGATTTGACCGTTACTGTCAGTTGTCGCATAGCACTAACCGCTATATTTTAAGTTTAACGTCCTGTGTTCTCGCAAAGGCGCCAAGCCCGCCAGGAACTTCCAAAGCTTGTGTTGTTTTAACCAGAAAACCTTTGCGTGCTTTGCGCCTTGGCGAGATTAAAGCCCTTTTATTCTCTCGCAAAGGCGCCAAGGTCGCAAAGAACTTCTAAAGCTTGTGTTGTTTTAAACCAGAAAACCTTGGCGTGCTTTGCGCCTTGGCGAGACTAATAACGTTTTTTATTCTCTCGCAGAGGCGCAGGGCTCGCTGAGAAAACCTTATTTGTTTTTTCCTACCCTAAAATACCCCTGCGTACTCTGCGCCTCTGCGAGATTATAATCATATGTTTCCTCTCGCAAAGACGCCAAGATCGCCAGGAACTTCCAAAGCTTGTGTTGTTTTAACCAGAAAACCTTGGCGCGCTTTGCGCCTTTGCGAGAGTAAATATCTGTAGCATTTCTATATCGCCAGGCCCAGTCGTACTAACGAATAATTATAGTTTGAGTTGATATCACTCTGATCGTCAGATTAAATCCTGACTATTATTCATAAATACTGGAGGCGATTGTTCATTTAGCTGACCCTTTTTTTTGAGACTCGTCATCATCCTGTTCCACTGCAGACAAATGCTCTTGCTCCAGGGCTGAAGCCAGGGGCCGGAACTGCAGTGCATAAAACATTTCCAGATGGCGGCGCGTCTCGGTGCGCTTGAGTCCCGACACGTGCTTCCAGAAGCCATACACCCTGGACAGGGTCATCATACGCTCAGCGTAGAGACGCCAGGTATAACGTTCATTGACCCGCTCGAGACCGCCCTGGGAGATTTGTTGCCAGTAATCCGGTTTTTCGCGGCATTGCACCAGGAACTCGGCGATGCGCTGCGCTGACCGATCGCCGTGGTTGGGATCGATGTGGAAACCCGACCTGCCGTGCTTGATGATCTCGGCCGGGCCGCCGTAGCAGGTAGCGAAAGTAGGCAGACCACAGCTCATGGCCTCGATGACCGTCAGGCCGAAGGCCTCAAACAGCGCGGGCTGGACGAAGACACCCCGGCGGTCAGCAACGTAACGGTAGACCTCGCTATTGCGTTCTTTATCGACCTGTCTTTCCAGCCAGCGAACCTCACCATCGAGATCGTACTCGTCCATCAACTTGTGCATGCGCATGATCTGGCTGCGCTCCTCTTCGTCATCGGAGTCATCGGGATCGATGTGTCCGGCAGCGATCAGCAGATTAGCCTCGTCACGCAGCGCCATATTTTTTCCGTACCATTCCACCAGGCCGGTGACGTTCTTGATCCGGTCCATACGCGCAAGAGTAAAAATGAGTGGCTTGTTCCTGTCAGCCAACACGCCCCGGCTAGGCGTCGCTTTAGCATCGCCGAAGATCAGGGAATCGATCTCACCGTGCAAGTGAGTGAACCGGCACATCGATTCTGAATAGGGGAAATAGACTTCGGGATCAGCGCCCGGTGAGACGATGTTGAACTTGGGATCGTAGACATCAATGCCCTGCAGCACCCGGTACAGCCCTGGCATGGTGAAGCTTTCATAACTCTCATACTGGCCCAGGTTGCCCCTGGTGCCGGCGATCTCCTGGTAGGTACTGGTGATTATAAAATCCGCCGTGTTCATCGCGATCAGGTCAGCAGTGAACTGGCAGGAGAAATGGTATTGGGGTTCATTGTCACGCCAGTAAAGATCCGAGTAGAGATATTTTGTCTTCTCCAGCGCATGGGCGATGTTGCACTGGGTAACGCCCAGGCGCCGTGACATCAACGAAGCCACCAGGTTGCCATCGGAGTAATTGCCGATGATCAGGTCAGGCCGGCCGCCGAGTTCGGCCAGCAATTCATGCTCTGCATCGCGGGAAAAGCGTTCCAGGTAGGGCCAGATCTCGAAGCGGGATATCCACTGGCGTATAACCTCGCCTGAAGCATTATGGAAGGGTACCCGCAGAATGTGGGCGTAACGGGTGCCGGCAATGTGCTCGAGGCGCTGGTCACAGGTTGTGCCGTCCGCCTCTGGAATCAGCCGCGTAATGACCATGATCTGGGGCTCGATATCCAGTCCCTGCTCATAAAGCCGGTCATGCATCTCCTTTTCCAGCGCACGCACCTGGTCGAGGATGTAGACCACCTGGCCACCCGTGTCTGGCCGGCCAAGCACATTCGATTGCCCGAAGAAACCATGCGGCGAAAGAATCGCCAGAGAGAAGATCATGGGTACCCGGCCGAGAAAAACTTCCAGGTTGTCCGGTGAGGGGGCTTCGAGAATCTCGAGTAACAGCCGCATGGTCTCACGTGTGCGAGCCGCGTCACGACCCCAGCCGGGCTCGAAGCCCAGGTGCCTGAGCTCGTGCACCGTTACTTCCCACGGCACATCAGCGGGCAAGCCATCGAGCAGTTCCTCGGCATAACGCAGTGCATCACGCAGGTCTGGTAGATCGGTTATCTTCTCGTTCAGCATGAGCTGCTGGTTTCGGTAGCGGTGAACGCTGAGGAATTCCAGTACATGATCGGCCTTTTTGCCCATCTCCTCGAACAGGTGGCTGGAAAGACGGCGGTTGAGAAACTCGACGCCTCGCCCAATGGATTCCGGCTCATGCAGCTTGTAGAACTCCCGGTCGAAGGGCGCAAGGTCGATTTC
The DNA here is from genome assembly GCA_964600755.1 of uncultured Thiotrichaceae bacterium. Lineage (GTDB taxonomy): Bacteria > Pseudomonadota > Gammaproteobacteria > SZUA-229 > SZUA-229 > JABDQW01. The sequence goes on along the minus strand of CAZRKQ010000067.1, from coordinate 18,253 downwards.
CAGCACAAATTCATCTTCGGCCTGGTGTGCGACAAGCTGTTCCTTGATGCGGAGAAACTCTTTTACAGAGACCTCTTCAACACTCATGGTATCCACATGGATGCGCAGGTAGCTCCAACGTGCCACGCGGAGGCGAAACGCCAGAATGATCCAGGCGTGATTAACAACCGCCTCCTGGCAAGACTGGAAGGATTCGGCAATCGTGGTTTGAGCCGACTGACTGATCTCTTCAGCATCACACAGCACCGTGTAGGCATCGACAAGATCGCTACGCAGCAGCAATGGCCGACCCAGCGCCACGAACTGATGCATCACCTTGTGAGCATCTGTCTGGTAGTTCTGCAGAAAGGCTTTTAGCCGCACCACAGGTTTGGTCGGGATACGCGAGTTCATGTCAGGCTCCGAATATGACTGCAGGACGCATACAAAAGGCTTTATATTTAATACTAGTCAAAATAAACAGTTTCGGTGACTAATTAGAATTAATCGAATTATGCCCTAATTCCTGTACGCGGCCTATCCTGCTTGAATTTCCCACTTTTCTATTAACATCTTTACTGTTTGAGATGACGCTGAATGGCGCTTAGTCGGACACTGGCCTGTTATATTTCAAACAGTGTATTAACGAATTTAATTTCCTTGTCCCCTTTTACCCGGTCTTTAAATTACATACTATTCAGCCAATAAAATACCTGGAACAGATTTCCATGATTAAGAAGATTATTTTCATATTCATCGTGTTGGCAATTGGATCAACAATTGCCTATCAAATGGGATGGCTATCCGGTAAAGGAGAAAAAGCCTACGATAAAACCCGGGAGCGGGTTGTAGAAAAGAGCGAAAAGATAATCGACAAAACTAAAGACGCTATAAAGTAATTCGTCAAATAACGCTTGGCAGATAAATTAAGGCGTTCACAAAGCCAGGGAACAGGATTACCAGTAGCGGACACGGCCTACATCGAGATGCACAAAATCTGAACTGGAGTAATAACCAACACCACCGCCCTTCAGTGATCTTGCAGCCTTGTGTAGCTGACGGGTGTCAAAGCCGGGCATACGCACATCAATAGCCTGTCCAAGCATGTGATAACTGCGCTTGGCCACACCAGAACTGTGCTTGTTTAACATCTCATTGGTTGCTGGTGAACGGTAACCCGAAATCACATGAAACTCTCCCTGGTGTCCCACTTTTGCCTGCAGCTGATACAGCAAATCAAGCAATTTCCGATCCATGGGGCTGGCGCTGCCGGCCCGATGATCCCTGAGTAACCAGCTGATCTCATCGATACCATCATCGAGGTACTCTCCTTTTGACCAAAAAGTGGCGGAAAGCTTTTCACCCGTATGGGTGTTGTAGAAAGACAGTTCACGGTCACGTGCAGGAACAGCAACAGACGCAACTGACGCGATCACGCCGGGCGCTGCCAGGGTCATCGCCGCACCGGCAAGGGAAGTCAGGAAACCTCTACGGGTCAATATAACATTATGATTTTCTTCGGGTTTAACAGGCATAACAACTACCGATAGTAAATTCTAAGTGTATAAACACTATATATAGGTTAAAAATTCCGATTTTAAAGGATTTTATGACGAATGGTACAAAAGCGGTTCAAATTGCTCAGGTTCGACCTGCTATTTCTCGAATAGTTCATAGAGCCGGGTATCCCGGTCATAAATATCATGCCTGAAGTTCATTTTGCCATCCTGGTCGACCCAGGCCGTCCAGTACACCAGGTAAATCGGGATCGCAATGGGCAGGGTTACGCCCTGGTTGGTACCCAGGTGGATATTCGCCAGCACTTCTTCTTCCTTCTGCTGAGTACCGTCATTCAACAAAAAGGCCGCCAGCCGCACCGGGTCCTTTACCCGGATACACCCCGAGCTGAAGGCACGAACGACCCGATCGAACAGGTGCTTGTCCGGGGTACCATGCAGGTAGACTGCATACGGATTGGAGAATATAAACTTGATCCGCCCCAGTGCGTTCCTGGGTCCCGGTTCCTGGCGCAACCAGTAGGGAAAACGATCTTCATCGAGATTGCGCCAGTCTATGGTTTTCGGGTCTACCTCCCTGGCATTTTCCCAACCCCGGTAAACCTTGATTGATTTTCTGGATAAGTAGGAAGGATCGCGTATCTGGCGCGGGACAATATCCTCCAGCACCAGCTTCTTCGGAATTGTCCAGTACGGATTGTATTCCATGTAACTGATCAGACCGGAAAAAGTGGGCGTAGACCGGTACGACTTGCCAATGATCACCGGCATCGCCAGCACCACTGAGCCGCTCTCCATGATGTAAAGCTCAAACCCGGTCATGTTGACCATGACGTATCGCGTCCCCAGTTTGCGCGGCAACCAGCGCCAGCGCTCCATGTTGATGCGAGCCTGCCTGATTCTTTCACTGACCGTGGTATTCAGCGACCTGCGCGTTTGCGGTCCGACCTTACCGTCTACCTCCAGGCCATGTCTGGTCTGGAAAATCTTAACCGCTTCTTCAAGCCAGCGATCGTATATATCCATGTCAGGAAACGGGTCTACGACCAGGTCACCGCTAACTTTCAGCCGCCGCCTTAATTGCAACACCTGATCATGCTGCACACTGCGCTCGAGCACCGGGCCCCAGCCAAGCTTTTGCCATCCGCCCTGCTGCGCCAGCTCACGAAAGTGATGCAGCTGCTGTTTTAATGACTGGTAACCGGAATGCTGTGGCGGCAGTTCCTTGAGTAATTTTGCAATCGATGCCTTCCTGGCAACATCTGCAAACAGGCGGCTGTGATCCAGAGGTTCGTTCTTAATATGCCAGTCCGCATCCACTTCGCTCGCATTGAACTTGCCCGAGTAAACGTGATTACTGTAACGATACAGGGCCGCGGACAATAACAGGTCGAGTTGAACGGATTCACCCAGACCGGTTGAATCCCAGTACTGCCTGATGGCTTCAAGCATGTAATCAGAAGGCTCGAGTCCCTCATCCCTGGCATGGATAATGACATCTAATACATCATAGGCACGGTCAAGCCTGCCCTTTTCATTCGACCATAGCGGTTTATATTTCCGTTGTTGATAAATCTCCACCACAGCTGATTCTTCAAGTTCCGGCAGTCGATCCGGATTACTTTTCAGTAACTGTTCAAGATAGCGTGATGATTGTGTTTGCCATGCAGAATCTGCCTGCGCGCCGAAAGAAAATAACAGGCATAGCAGGAGTAATACTTTCAGGGTACAGAAAAAACCTGTTACGGGCGTTGTCATGAATAAGAATGAAGAGCGGGATCAGGTCAAACTTGTTGCTGATATTAGCGAAAATCGAAATCTGACAGCACTGTTTTTCAAACAAACAATAATTGCCTGGCCCCGGCTCCAGCTTTAATCACAAATATGAATGCTGGAATAATCTTTTTCCAGATCAGTAAAAGACATTTGTGGCATCATTCCTTGCATCATTTCGCCGCACTTTCTCATTGTTTTCACTGCTGGGTTGCTTGCGACTTTTTTTCCAAATGAAATTGCTTTTTTCTGCGCTTCGTCACGTTTTCCACTGGCGCATAACGATTTCACTTCCTCCTGCATCTGGCGTGAACTTTGTTCAAGCGCTTTTAACTTTGATTGATCAACCTTCTCCATGCAGGACTCCACTTTCTGCATTTGCTGCATCATCTTTTCCATGTCCGCCTCGTTCATGCCCTGGTAATTCTGTGCAAAGCTTAGTGCCGGCAGTAACAGGAATAGAAAAATAGTAGAAATCTTCATATTGTTCTCCTTGTGAGATTTATTGTCGTCTAGATACGAAAGATATTTGTAATGAACATCTTTTATTCTCTTCTTGCTATATTTTTCCCGCGATAAAACCCTCGCGTTCGAAGTCTTTGACAAGCGTGCCGGCAAGTGCCGCCATGACCGTTGCACTGTCAGCATACCATGGGCCCTGAGTGACATAGTCAGCCTGGAACACCGTTAGCTTCGACCCGGTATCTATTAGCGTGGCACGCAATGTGATAACCGGCACATCGGATAACTTGCGTCCGCGCATCTGCGTCAGTGAAGTACGCCCGTACCAGCGGCGATGCTCCATGGTTTCAATGCGGCGCTCAACTTCCTCAACCTTTAATAGAGCGGTACCCGGTTGATGATAAGTCGAAGCACCCAGGGCTTGCTTAGGCAGGATAGTTTGCAGATCTCGCTGCTCTAACTCTGAGATGAATCGATTGGTCACATAGACCGTGTCAGCGTTATCAGCAAGGGTGACACTCACCAGGATGTAGCGGTAGTAACTCTCGGCAGGCTCATCAACCGTGCGCAGCGTCAATTCAGCTGTGGCGCAGCCGCTCACCAGCATAACCGTGCAGCACAGTGCAAACCACCGGGCAAAAGAGGCAGAAGTAGTGTTGTTTGGCCACATATACATAATGATCAAAATTCAAGACCTGCGTTCCCTCTTAATCCCGTTTTTATTTATACCTAAAATTTACTGGTGTGGGGGCGGGAGAAATACAGTAAGCATAACAATGGGCTGATCCGCTGACCATTATGTTCTCCAACCAACTTTAACCGCCCATTCCAAAGCCATTTGGCTATGTCTTTTTATATCCTTCGGAGGCCCACCGCCTTCGGCTTCGACTTCTTTACGGTGGATATCTGTTGCCTGCTGCACAGTTTTTAGCCCCAGTTCTTTTCTGCGCTGATTAGCCAGTTCAATATCGTCTACCCCGGTATATAAATGACCATTTTCATTCCAGTCAAATAGCATCCCGAATTTCTGTGGTTTGCCTTGATTGAACAATATCCGGTCTTGCAGGCAGGCCTGCTGAATTTCTGTTGCTTCTTCTTTAAGTACCGCTTGTTTTAATGCGCGAAGAAATGATCTCTGCAGCGGTGGGTTGCTTATAGCATGTATGGCTATGAGAAAAGCGGCATCAGCACCCTCTTTGCCGACGAGGGATTTACCGGGCCATCCATGGGACTGGACAATTTCGCCCAGTCGCTCAGCATTATGAAGATGCAGGCTTTCCATCTCATCATCATAACCTTCATAAAGGCTGCCATTCTTAAGCAAAGAATCACGTAAACGCAAATCCGCCTGTTTCATCGTTACAAGTTCTTCCTGAAGCTTTTTGTTCATGTTTTATCTATATGTTATTTTTCTACCGCGTCACTTTTGTACCATAACAATAAGAATGCGCCCAACATAATAGCCATATCCGCCACATTAAAAATACCTGTTCTTAGCGAACCAATACCCAGGTTGAGGAAGTCTATGACAGCGCCATTATTTACCAGCCGGTCAATCAGATTGCTCAGACCGCCAGCAATAATTAAAGCACTTGCAATAACACCGGTTTTACTGATATCGGAACTCTTGATGACGTATACCAGAAATACCAGCAGGAATACCGCCACCAGGCCCGAAAACAGGAATGTACGAACGTTCTCAGGCAAGGAAGATCCGAGGCCCAGAAACGAACCTGTATTTTCAGAATATCCAAGGCGGAAGGTATCACCGATGTAACTGTATACGCCCTGGCCTTCAAGATAATGTTTCGCTGTGTATTTAGTGATCTGATCGAAGACGATACAAGCAATCAGAATGGGCAACAATATTGTTATTTTCTTCATAAAATATTTGCTTTATGACAATTCATTGGAACTCCTTATTACCAGCTCCTTTAAAATATACAACCTGTAGAAATAGAATCGGAATTCTCATGGATTAAGGACTTTTATGTGTCACCAACTTTTTTTATTTCTTCCTCTTTAATAGAAATATGCGTATCATCACAATGCGGTATGTGCCTGGATCGCTTACAGCCGCAAAACGCGACCATTACATCATCTTCTGCCACATACTCGACTGGCTCGAAATCCGTTCCTTTATGTGAACCATCACAAAACGGCTGAGAATTGCTGCGGCCACACGCACACCAGTAGTAAGTTTTACCTTTCTCAACGACGACGCCAAATGGGCCTTTTTTGGCAACAATTGCTTCTTCGCTCATAGTTATCTCCCAGTAAAGCAGGTCTTCGACCCGGTTATTTATTATTTATATTGCCGTATTTTTTCGTTTACCGCAGCGTTTGCACCTGTAAACAGTCACCAGCCGTCCCTGCTTCACATCAAACTGCCTGTCCTTAATAACTTCCCATTTATGAAAACCGCTCCTGCACAGTGTTTTACCCTTGTGTTTCTCTGACAATTTCTTTTTTTTGAAAGTCAGGATATCTGTCATGATGAATACATTACATAAAAAGCTTAATAAGGTGTTATGAATCGTATCTGTACCAGATTCGACTTAATCTGACAGTTAATGCAGGATTTCGAAACACCGATCACGGATCATCACAGATGTTTAACATCTTATACTCTCGCAAAGGCGCAAAGTGCGCAAAGATGTCACGTATGTTTAGTTTCATAAAATAATATCGTTTTATTCATCTTGCTTTGCGGCCCTGGCGGCTTTGCGAGAATAAAACATCTGCATCGCTGTTAGCTGAGAGCTGCATTAAAGTATCCAGTTCACGCCTTCCAGCAGCAACCGTACCACGCCGCTGACCAGTAGTGCCACACCCACGGACAGGGCAATGGAGAAAAATGCCTCCTTGCGCCCGATGGTCCTCAGCATCACGGCGAAGGTGGATACACAGGGGATGTAAAAGGTCAGGAATATCAGGAAGGTCATCATCTGCACCCAGTCCAGGTACAAGCCGATTTCGAAACTGCCAAGGGCCTGGTAGATCATTAACAGCGAGAGTTCCTTGCGCAATACGCCAAACAGAATGGGCACGCCCAGCACCACCGGCAGGCCCAGCCACCAGCTGGTGATGGGGGTAAATAAAGTATTAATGATGTCGTCAGCACCAACATAACTCAGTAACGCCAGTATGATGCTGCCGCCGACCAGTAACGGTGTCACGATAGTCAGAATATCTCTGGTACGCATCCATGTCATGCGAATAAGCGCGTTAGCGGAAGGCATTGCAAAGTGAGGAATTTCAATCACCTGTCCTGGGCCCGTTTCAGGATAACGCCGGGTCAGCAAACGCCCGAGAACTGCAATCACAATCATGGTGAGCATGAACACCGCGAACACACCGATGCCACCGAGGTATTTTCCACCAATGGCGAGAATAATGGCGGAGCGAGCTGAGCAGGGAACAAAGGTGATCAGTAGCGACGCGACAATTCGATCACGACCGCTGGCCACCGCTGCAGCACCGGCGATGGCTGGCACATTGCAGCCCAGGCCAAGCAGGAATGGCAGCGCTACACCACCATGCAAACCGATCTTGTGAAAGCCGCGGTCCACTACAAACGCGATGCGCTGCATAATGCCGGCCTCTTCCAGCCACACCAGCAACAACACCAGCGGGATCATGTAGGGAATAACGATGCCGACCAGGCCGATAAGGCCATCTGCCACGGCACGTCCAATGACACCAGCGGCGGTTTCCGGCTGCCAGGCCGATACCCAGTCGATAAGTTTTGCCGCCGTCATACTGTCCAGGTAGACACTGACCTCGAATACAACGAACAACACCAGCGCAAAAACACCCAGGCTACCCAGTAGACCCCATCGAGGGTGCAAAAATAATTCATCCAGCCAGTAGCGCCAACCGCGCCCTTCCACGGGTGGACCCAGCCGGCTGACGGCCTCGAACATGGTGGCCGCACGGTGGTGCCGGTCCGCGTGCAGCTCTTCTTCCAGTGGACGCGGCAGTGGTTGTTCCGCTTCAGCTCGTAGTTTCAATAGCCCCGGCAGGCGTTGCGGGAAGTGCTGTTCCAGCTCGTCTATAAAGTAGCGGTCGTTTGCCGCTACCTGCATTATCAGGAACGAATAAGGCACGCAGAAGGCTTTTTGCAACTCGGGATCATGCAGCGCCTTGCTCAACGGTTTTAGCGCTTGAATAATATAGTCACTCGATCGTTGTGGATGCGGATACTCCCCTTCCCGCACTGCATTAGCCGCCGCGCTGAACAGTTCCGAAATACCATGGCCCATCAGCGCAACTGTTGGCACCACGGGTATGCCCAATTGCTCACTCAAGGTTCGGCTGTTGATATGCACACCCTTTTTGCGAGCCTCATCCATCATGTTTAATGCCAGCACCATAGGCTTACCCAGTTGACTCAACTCAAACGTCAGTTCCAGGTGCCGTTCCAGTGCAGTGGCATCCACCACTTGAATAATCACGTCGGGTGGTGCAAAGGGTGCCGGTGGTGCGTCCTGTTCGTGCGCCGACACCAACGGCAGCTGGTCGCCCCATAAAAGATACTGCAGGGCCACCAGGTCATCATGGGACAGGTTGTTCAGCGACTGGATACTGGGAAGTGACACCAGCCGGGCTTCATCAAAACCGATCTGCACCGGGCATTCAGTATAGGTACTGTGTGTTCCAGCCAGTTCACCGGTTTGAATCGAGGTCGCAGACACCGCACTGAATAACGTGCTTTTACCACTGTTGGGCATGCCCACCAGGGCGATGCGCAAATGCTTTTGCCCGCGAAACACCGGTTTCGAGAGTGGTACGTCAAATTGTTGACCAGCCGGCTGTTTTTTCATTGAGATGCCTGTATCTAAATGGCCTGATTTATCCAGGTTTAGTTACGTGATCAGACAGAACATAATTTACTCCAAAAGCTGCGGCATGTATCCCCGGTGTACGTTTGTAAACATATAACAGCGACAGGAAGCACTTGAAAAACGAGGCATCGAGAGAATAACGTGCCTTTATATAAGCAGGAATGGGTGGTGACATTTGAGCCTAATAACAAGTTGTCGCTGACGCTGTATTCACTTTAGCGACTAAAACTGGAATGCAGCCACGAGAGCTGCGATGGGTGCCGTGCTGTAAGATTGTTGTGCGATGAAATTGCCGTTAGTGTCCTCGATACGGAGATTGCCGGATGTTTCGATACCGGCGAGGGCCGATACTTTAACCGCGTGTGTCCACTGCCAGTTGGCCGTTGCAATAAACGGCACCGAGTCATCCTGTCCGATATTGCCTGCATTATCAGCAAGACGGAACCGATACTTTTCGAAACGTGCGGCAAATCCGAACTCCCATTTTTCAGCCGGACGCCACTTGAGGACCAGACCGGGCCCGCGTGTTGCTGCCAGTCCCCTGCCAGTCTCAAGAGACAGTGTCTCTGTCATGCGCCAGTCAACCAGCAGGATTGGAAACAGGTCGTTTTCATCACCAATTCCCCTGAAGGCACCCAGTCCCGGGCCGACTTTCAACCTGTTGCTGAAGCGGTAACTGGCGCCGCCCAGCAGACCGAACTCGCGCCCGTCGCCAAGATCGGCACCCTTTTCCGCTGCATACCTTAGTATTGGCAGGCCGAAGATGGACCATTTATCATTTGCCATGTAACGCAGAGGTAGCCCGAACTGGAGTGAGCGTATATTTTCCCAGGGGGTAAAACTGCCGGGGGCCTCATCAAAACGATAGTGGTCTTCCCCGTAGCCAATAGAGACACCAGCAAACCAACGCTGGCCGACCCGCCTGGCAGTTTTAAACTGTAGAACTCCGCGGTTCACACGAAAGTTACCCTGTTCGCCAAGATCACTATCACCCTGCCATGCATAGGCAGCTGTAATCGTATTGAGCCAGGTCGTTTTAGCCCTTGAATCTGCTATTGCCATCGCGGGAAATAACAGGATGAGAGATACTCCGGTGAGAAAAGTATTCTTCAGGCAATTGGTGCAAAACATGTCCAGTCTCTCTGTCTGTACAGAATGCGCTATACGAGACTAAACGTCTTACAAGAAAAAGAACACCTCTGTTTCACATGGTAATTAATCGACAGAATCAGAATAGGGAAAGCTCTGCTTGAGTCTGTTTTACGGATTTTCTTTTATGCGGCGATCTTTAGATGTCATTCTTCTTTCGATCGTATATCTGCGAGGCAGTCCATCGTAATCAGAATCTTTACTAGACCGACGCTCACTATTACATCTACGATCCAGATTCATTTTCCGGGTAGGATTCTTTGACGTTATACTATCCTGAATGCGGCGACGCGGTTGATCTTTCACAGTATCAGTATCTTCCACCGCCCGACCGATGGAAATAATTTTTGCACTTTCTTTTGAAAATCTCTTATCCATATAGCGCTACTTTATCACCCTTGTTTTTTCATTTGAATATTTATTTAGGCAGCATGCCCGGGTAGTACACAACAAACCAATAGTAGGGGCAGCTGATTCCTGGCCCTGTTTTACCAATATCTCTCTATCTAAGTTATCTTTAAAAGCATAATCAATTGGCACTGTCGAGCTTGTCCTGGTTGCGCTGCAGCGCCTGGTTCATGGCATCCGTGGCCTCCTTGGCATGATCGATCGTTTGCTCTGGAGTTGTTTCGACAGTCTGCGAGGAACCAAGATAGATGTGAATAGAATAGCCAATAATAGCCAGCGTGATGATTAGCCCCAGGAAACGCATGTTGATCACCTTTTAGTAGTTATAAAGTGATATTTAGTCGTGTTTTGATCACTTATCAAGGAATGCAAATTTATGCCGGTAGAAACACACCGGACACTGCCGCGAAAGAGACAATAAAACGGGCCGGTGATATTAAATGTAATACTCAGGATTTAACCTGAGAGTCAGTGTCATATTAATTCAAGCTCCGACTATGATTTTTTGTCAGTACAGCCGGGATTGGCTCTATCGAAAACGCTATAGATATTTACTCTCGCAGAGGCGCAGGGGACGCAAAGAAAGATGAATAAAATGTAATAGTCAGGATTCAATCTGACAGTCAGTGTCATATTAACTCAAACTCAGACCATGATTATTTGTCAGTACACTCGGAATTGGCCATATAAACTAAGGCTATAGATATTTACTCTCGCAGAGGCGCAGAGAACGCAGAGGTAATACCTGTTTTTTTCATTAAAAGTATCGTTTTTCTCTGCGCTCTCTGTGCCTCCGCGAGAAAACAGTGTATTAAACAGCCAGCATCGACGGTTTATCGGCCAGGCGAAAATATGCAGCTACTGCCTGATTAAGCTGGAACCAGTACATATTAAAGTTCGTTCAGGATTCGCTCTCGGGTCGCGTTATACTCCTCTTCAGTAATAACCCCTTTGTTATATAGCGCCTCCAGCTGTTGCAGTCTTTGTTCAGCCCCAGCCTTAGGTGTGGCTGGCACCAATTCTTCAGCCTCGCTCACCTCACTGCATTTCAGCTCGGCATGTATAGAGTTGCTTAGAATATAATCATTTACCTGTAGCGAGTAATCTTCACAGCCATCCATCTTCAGCATAAGTTCACCATGAGCCTGGTACATCGCGTCTTGCCAGCTTGCGGGAAAGGCCTTGTAGAGCTTGTAGTGCAATGGAGTCACTCCCAGCTCCTGGCCTTTAGCATACACTGTCGCCCCGGATGGATTCGATGTCACATCGGCCTGTTGTTTTTTCGTCGAAGAAGCCGAACACCCCTGCAATATAATAATCGCACCAATGATAACTCGTGCCGCCTTAATCATAATCACCTCTAAAGCTTAAGATATTTTATTCAGGGCTTTTATATAATTCATCTGCCATCATTTATTTCATAAACAATGAAGCGTCTGAGTCATATCACCCTTTAAACTATGCTATTTTGATTCTGACCACTTTCATAACTTCCAACTCCATTCCTGCCACTGACTCTTTAGCTGGGTAATACGTGAGATTTACACGCTGGCCTTTCAGGTTTTTGTATTGTTTCTTACGTTTGTACTTGAAAGGAACGTCGCATTCCTCGATCATGATCGTATTCAGTATCCAGTCATCCTGAGTTCTTTGTACGTGCGAAGTAACCTTAACCATCTCGGTATGGGTGAGCTGCTTGTGTTGCTGTAATAGCTTTTCGGCCTGTGATTTCAATGACATTCCCTAAGACGAGACGATGAGCGCTTATTTGGCACAACCAGATCAAACCCTGGCCTGATGCTGCATCAAAATGATACTTACCAGGCAAGAATTCTATACAGGATTTTACCTGGCAACAAACCAGACTCGGCAATGGAATCTGACCCTGCAATTGAATTATTCAATTATTTTCAAAGCTATGTAAGGCACCAGGTTAAAAACAAAGATGGCTATCTTGTATTGTGCAATGTATTGGAAATAAGCACGAGATAGATCAGTGGCGTCCAATCCGAACATTCTGCCATGAAGACTGATCATGGTATTGCGCATAAGCATTACTGACATAGATGCAACGATCAAAAAACATATATTGATAATGGTAGCCCAGCCCAGCAATTCAGTGAGTGTATCGAATGTAAGCATGAGTTTTCTCCCGGCTTGAGGTTAGTAAAAGTAAATCTGGCATCTAACTAACTATAAATATTGCGCATGTTACATGCGATACTTTTTATACATAGCATCATCAGGTATTAGATACCCGGTAAATCTATGATGATCGCCTGATTTGTAATAGTCAGGATTTAATCTGACAGTCAGTGTCGTATTAATTCAAGCTCCGACTATGATTTTTCATCAGCACAGCCAAGATTTGCTCTATCGAAAACGCTATAGATATTTACTCTCGCAGAGGCGCAGAGGTCGCAAAGAAAGATGAATAAAACGATACTGTCTTTGCAATATTATATATGCTACCTCCGCGTTCTCTGCGCCTCTGCGAGAAAACAGTGTATTAAACATCCAGCATCGACGATTTATCGACCTGGCAAAAATATGCGGCAACTGTCTGATTAAGTTGGAACCAGTACACTTGATTTATGTTTTTATTATTGTTGTTTTGATGCCCAGATAGCCAGTTTATGTTTCATCGAAGTCTGAGATACCCGGTCTTCCGGGATGGGCTGTATTACTTTATCGTGGACAAGCAGTCGATAGATATACTCGACTTTCTCACTCGCCGAATCTGTAGGTTCGAATTCCACAACACCCCTTGCTTCACCATATTTCATACCTTCGATAATCGCTTTCTTCACCAGTTCTTTTTCATTTTTTAGTTTCTTCATGGTGACCCCGGTGAGACGGCTCGGTAAAGTTATCCGCCTATGATTGACTTATTTTTATATACGGGCACATTAAAGGAAAATAACAGCCTGACATCTATAGCTACTTACTCCAGCTCTATCTCGCCTGAAACCGTGACCTGTATGGTTTGCTCACCGCCTTCGATTGATGGCGCCGCTACTTTACTGGCCATGGCTGCGACTTCATAATTGCGTCGAGTATAGTGGTTAGCTGCTGTGGATATATCTATATCTACTATTTTGTAATTTTTACGCTTGAGCTGCTGTGTAATATTTTTCGCGCGCTGTTCGAATACTTTCAAGGCTTCACCAATCAACTCATCATCGGTCCTGTTTTTTAAATCAGGCGAAACAGTAAAGTTTATTCCCTGCAGGGCCAGCGTCTGTTGCAGGCGTCCGAGCAGCTCACTCATTAATGTCATATCCTGAGATTCAAGACGTATATTTTGCCTGACGCGCCAGCCAGTAATCTTGTTTTTGTGATAGACAGGACTGGTGCTGTAACTGCTTGTCTGTAGCTTTATAACATCATGCTGTTTGACCAGCTTGATGGCCTCGCTGATTCGCTCGTTGACAAGATTTGCCAGTTGAACGGCATCACTGCCTTCTTCCTGGGCGAATAGCGTAGCTATGACCGTATCATTTTCGATCTGGGTCTGTGCACCGGCACTTAAATGAACGCGGTCATAATGATCAGTGGTCTCGTGTGCCTGCACAAGTACCGGATGTATAAACAACAGGGGTACTATCAGGAATCTCATGGTGATATTCATATCGCTAATCCCGTTCATTTATTAAAGGGTGCCGACTCCTCTATTGTGCAGTCTGAACTAGAGCTGACTTTCAGGGGCAATTTTCATGAACCAGGCTTTGAAGCGAAGCCACCCACTCGTGTCCGGCTCCCTGGTCTCGACAACTTCTACGCCATTGACACGTCCGTGCCATTCGAGGTCGCCATCTTCGTTCAGCAGTACACGATAAGTCAATGCTGCGAGTTTTTCATCAGGGTCACCATGGTTTTCAGCAATCATTTTTGCTGAATCGATCAGCAGCCCCATCTCGGCATTGATTTCTATGGAGCGGGGATCGAGATTCAGTGAACCGACAAACAGGTATCTTTGATCGATGATAAAAGCCTTGGTATGCAGCGTCATTGTATCGGGGCCTTCATCTGATCTTTTCATTTCGCGCGCTGCAGGTGCCCTGGCTTCATACAATTCCACACCGGCCCTGATCACGTCCTTGCGATAACGTGCGTAGCCGCTGTGTACCGGCACATGGTTGTTGGAAGCCAGCGAGTTGGTCAGGATAACCACACGCACTCCTTTGTCGACCAGATTCCTGGCAAAATCAACGCCGCTGTCACCGGGAACATAGTATGGCGTGATAATAATAATTTCTTTCTCGGCGCTGAGCAGCACCTCTCTCAGGTCTGTAGCAAGCTGCATCTGCTCTTCGCTGATTTCGTTAATTAGCTTGTCGGGACTGTCCGACAGCACGCGCGCCTCGGCAGGATATAACGGTCGGCGATCCGCGATCAGATCCTGCAGCAGCTGACTTTCAAGTGCCTGTTTATAGACCGTATCATAGATGCCGTTGAATTCTTTTTCGATTTTGGCACGTACGGTCTCGAGGTCTTCATCCGTGGTATTGACCCTGTCTATAGGTACCGCGCGGGAATGGTTCCAGTATTCGTTGAATGAGTTCGAGATTTTTGCGGCGATGGGGCCCACCGCCAGCACATCATAATCGATAAATACGGAATCCGTTTTCAGATCGAAATATTCATCGGCGATATTGCGCCCGCCGGTAACGCTGACCTGGTTGTCAACGGTAAATGACTTGTTATGCATGCGCCGGTTGGCCTGCTTGAAATCGCCGACGAAATTGAGCGAGTGAAAGCCGCGGCGCGAAATTGGATTGAACAGGCGGACTTCGATATTCGGGTGCTGGTCGATCAGCAGCAGATTCCGGTCCGGTGCCGTGGTAAAGATATCATCCAGCAGGAAACGAACCCGAACACCCCGGTCCGCCGCCTTCAGCAGCGCGTTCGCCATGACTATACCCGCGGTATCATCCTTCATCAGAAAGTACTGCAGATCGATCGTCTTGTCCGCTTGCTCAGCCAGGCGTAATCTTGCGCCCAGCGAATCCATGCCCTCGGATAGCGGATAAAAGCCGGAGAACCCGTCATGCGCCTCGACCCACCTGGATACCCTTGTACCAAGCCTGGTATCCGCGGTATCTGTGATTGTATTACTGTATGGTTTGGGCTCATCGAAGTCCACGGTCGCACAACCGGTGAAGACCGCGGTGAGTAGAAGCAGAATTAATATGCTGCGGAGTCGACTATCAAACACATCCATTTCCTCGTAGCTGGACTAAAGGGGCGAAGTGATTATTAAGTAAGCGCATCAAGATCGCAATAATAAAGTGGTCTAACTCTATTACCCGGTCATAATAGTTGAGGAGTGATTACATCTTATCTGTCACCGATCACCTTCATGTTTTCAAGTAACGCCTGGATTCAGACTGGGCAGGCCGGTGACACGGAATTGCCGTTGTCTGCGTCGCAGCCCGGCAAAAAGACGTGGCCGGACCTGGTGCTTGAATTCTTTTTTCCAGATATTGAAGTCCTGTATGGGTTGGCCCGCAAACAGGGCCGCTTCGAGTTCACCCAGCAGCGAGCGGATCTTGTCCGCATCGGCGCCCGGATGAATTTCGATGATGTGCTCCGCCAGTTTCGACATGGGCAGGTGTGCCGGAAGCCTGAGGCGGCGGTTGATCAGGAAGCGCAGCACCTGGCTCCAGTCATCCGCATCCTGTTCTTCATCGGCGCTGCGAACACAGAACCACAAGCGTGCAGAACGCGGCAGGCTGTCGGCAACTTTACGGCGCATGAGGTGCAGGTTGCGTTGTGGGGACAGGCGTACCAGCACTGTTTCCAGGTGCCTGTGCAGTGGCCGACTAGTAACATACAGCCACTGCCAGAGCCAGCGCCCTGAATGCTTCAGGCCCGGCACCAGGCGGAGCCAGAACAGGCCCAGCAGGAAGGCAATGGCCACTATTGTTAACCACATCAGCAAGGATCCCGGAGCCTCGCCCGGCTCCAGCACACTGGTCAGCGATTTCTCGACCGGCCCGCGGGCAAGTTCATTCAGAAGTCGGCCAGGCAGAACCGCGGTTTCCTTGCGCTGACGTCCCACGTTCCACCAGTCGACCCGTATTGCCGGTATCTTCACTTCGTTGCCCTGCTGGGGCACCAGGGTAAAGCGGTCCGTGCGGCTGCCGACCAGTGTGCCCTGCTTGGTGATGGTACCCTCGTATTCGGACTTCTCCCGGTACAGTCGATGACCAGGGGCCTGCAGCTGGGCCTCAACTGATGGCAACTGGGCACCGGACATACCCACTGCGCGCTGCTCCACGGTGAGGGTCAATGGTTCGCCCTCTCCGATGCGCTCGTCATTACTCAGGCTGGCACTCAACTCCAGCTCATGCAGGGGCAGCCAGGGCTGCACACTGGGATCCGGATCCGAGACCATCAGCTGCATGGGCAGGCTCGCAACTGCGTCATAGCTTGTTCCATTGGGCGAACCGTTGTCCATTACGCCGCTGACGCGTACCGACGCCAGCTCAATGCCGCCGCTGCGCAGCGGGGTTAGCTGGTAATACAATGTGTTGACAATCTCCCGTTGTCCCTGTTTGGTTCGGGTACTGACCGTGATGTCCCCCAGCTGGCGGAAGATAACGTCATCGTTGTCCTGCAGCATTGCCGTAGCGGTTTTCAGGTTAGCCGTGCTGATTACCTGGATGGTCATTACCAGGTTCTGATGCACATAAGCCCGGGCACTTTCGACACTGGTCTCCAGATAGGGCTTGCTGGCCCGGGTCTGGGTCTGTGCTGGCTGTTGTGGCTGGTAGCCTGGCGCTGCCGGAATTGACGGGTAGCTCCAGCGGGATGGTACCCCGAAAGGCTGCTGGCCAGGCTGCGGCCGATTATAGAAGCCGGCACCAGGAACAGGGCGCTGGAGCTGGGGCAGAAACTGTGGCTGGGGCTGTGGCTGGATCTGACTCTGACTCTGACTTTGGCTCTGGTTCAGGTTCTGGTACTGATTATATGGATTGGTGATTGACCATGGATTATAGCTGGGCGCAGCGGGCGTCAGCGGCTGGGCCGTTATGGATACCGGCAGCATCAGGCTGGCCAGCCACAGGCCAAGGCCCACCCGTTTGATGGACATGCAGGAATTACCAGGGCCGGTGTTCATAAATAGCACCTCCCATGCGTGGCTGGATACGGCGGCGTTCCTCCAGCTTAAAACGGTTATGCAACAATTGTGCGGGATCACCTTCTATACCCTCAAGCTGTTGTTCCACCAGCATCATGTAGCCACTACCACCCTCGCCGCCCTCATCCGGAGTCTGGCCGGCGTCCTCTGCATCCGCTTCCGGCTGCTCACCGAGCTGATCGAACTGTTCCACGGCATCCATCCGTCCGGCGTCGTCCGACAGATCCAGTTCACCGGGCTCGGGACCGCCCGGTCTTGCAGCCATCTGGCGGTGCTCTCGAGGTCTGCCGCGCTGTTGCTGCGGGCCTTTATCCTGCGCGCCCTGTTCACCCTGGTCACGGTCGCCGCCGCTTGATGAGAGATCCTGATCAGCCTGCTCTTCATCTTTACCGGATCCGGTTTCTTCACCTGCTTCGCCTGATTCGTTTTGGCTGGATTCGGTTTCCTCCCCCCTGGAGCCCTCTAAATTCTGTTTGCTCTTCTCGCCCTTGTCACCATCCTGACTTTCCTCTTTGTTCTCGCCTTGCTGGCCTTGTTCGTCTTTATCACGCTTTTGACCTTGCTGGCTTTGCTCGTCTTTATCGCCCTGTTTGCCTTGCTGGCTTTCATCTTCTTTATCACCTTGCTGGCCTTCCTCGTCCTTCTCACCCTTTTGTCCTTGCTGGTTTTCCTCGTCCTTCTCGCCCTTTTGTCCTTGCTGGCCTACATCGCCCTCTTCGGCTTGCTGGCCTTCCCCGTCCTTTTTACCGTCCTTGCCTTGCTCGTTGTTCTCGCCTTTTTTACCCTGCTCGCTCGCCTGTTCCTCCTGATCCTGATCCTGGTCCTGGTTCTGATTCTGCTGTTGCTCTTGCTGCTGCTGTTCCTGCTGTTCCTGCTGTTCCTGCTGTTCCTGCTGTTCCTGCTGTTCCTGCTGTTCCTGCTGTTCCTGCTGTTCCTGCTGTTCCTGCTGTTCCTGCTGTTCCTGCTGTTCC
>CAZRKQ010000066.1:0-12694 GCA_964600755.1 uncultured Thiotrichaceae bacterium | reverse complement strand
CGTGATGAACTGCGCCTGATGCGCAAGGCGGCAAAAATATCGGCACAGGCACATATCAACGCAATGAAGGCCTGCCAGCCCGGAATGTATGAATATCAGCTTGAAGCTGAATTGATCTACCAGTTCCATCGTGATGGTGCTGGCTGGGCATACCATTCGATTGTCGGCGGAGGTGCTAACAGTTGTATCCTTCACTATACCGAAAACAACCAGCCGTTGAATGATGGTGAAATGGTGTTGATTGATGCCGGTGCTGAATACCAGGGCTATGCCGCAGATATCACGCGCACCTTTCCAGTCAATGGCAAATTCAATGTTGCACAGAGAGAAATATATGAACTTGTGCTGGAAGCACAGGATGCAGCGATAAAAAAGGTCAGGCCGGGCAATCACTGGAATGATCCGCATGAAGCAGCTGTGCGTACACTTACCAAAGGCATGGTCGAGCTTGGCCTGCTCAAGGGAAATCTGAAGAGCCTGATCAAGGAGGGCGCTTACAGCAAGTTTTACATGCATCGTACCGGCCACTGGCTGGGCATGGATGTTCACGATGTGGGTGATTATAAAGTCGATGATGAATGGCGCTTGCTGGAAAAAGGCATGGTGCTGACGGTCGAGCCTGGATTGTATGTACCTGCGGGTACACGCGGTGTTAAACGCTGGTGGAACATCGGCGTGCGCATAGAAGATGATGTGGCTGTGACCAAGGACGGGCATGAAATACTTTCAGCCGGACTGCCCAGAACCTGTGAAGAAATCGAAGCTGTAATGGCTGCGTAAAGAACAGTTAACAGTGAACAGTGAAAAATGTGTAGCCTGGATTAGCGAAGCGTAATCCGGGTTGACTCCTTCTCCCCCCTTGAAGGGAGAAGGAGTCAACTATAGCCGGTGGAGTATTCACAAAGCAGAGAACGGTAAATAAGTTAATTCGTGGGAAAGTCAGCAACAGATTGTGATGTATTGATTATTGGCGGCGGTCTGGTCGGCGCCAGCCTGGCCTGTGCGCTGGAGAACAGCGGTCTTTCTGTTCAAGTTGTTGAAGCCTACCCGTACAAATCGGATTTACAACCCAGCTATGATGACCGAACCGTTGCCCTGTCCTGGGGCAGTCGATGTATCTTTGAGGGAATGGGTATCTGGGATGCCATGGCTGACAGGGTTGAGGCGATCAAAACCATTCATATTTCAGATAAAGGCCATTTCGGCGCAACACGTCTTCGCCATGAAGAAGAAAATGTCGAGGCACTGGGCTATGTTGCTGAGAACCGTGTTCTCGGTGAAGTGCTGTATCAGCGACTGCAGCAAAACAGCCATCTTGAACTGCATTGTCCTGCCGAGTTGAAAAGCGTTGATCAAAAAGATGATCGCGTAGTCGCAACCATCAAAAAGAATAAAAAAGAAATTGCCGTCAGTGCGCGCCTGCTTGTCGCAGCTGACGGGGTAGTGTCACATGTGCGCGACCTTCTGCATATTGGCAGCAGTATGCAGGATTATGGCCAGAGTGCAGTTATTGCCAATGTAACACCGGCTGTTAAGCATAATAATATTGCTTATGAGCGCTTTACCGATCAAGGCCCCATAGCGTTTCTGCCGATGACGCGCAATCGTTGCTCGGTCGTGTGGACAGTACCGGTGTCCCAGGCTGATGAGTTAATGAGGCTTGGTGATGAAGACTTTTTACAACTGCTGCAACAACGTTTCGGCTTTCGCCTTGGGCGATTGGATAAAGTGGGTAAGCGACAGGTGTACCCGCTCAAGCTGATAGAAACCACCCAGGTCGTGCGCAATCGTGTTGTTATAGTCGGTAATGCTGCACATACGATTCACCCGGTTGCAGGCCAGGGTTTCAATCTGGCTCTCAGGGACATCGCCATCCTCACGGAGCTAATTGCAACCGCGGCAGATGCCGGCGACAGCAGGTTATTGCAGTCATATGTTGAACAAAGGGAAGATGATGCCAGGCGTGTATATCGATTTACTGACAGCCTGGTGAAAATTTTTTCAAACAGCAACGCTCCCCTGGGTCATCTGCGTGCTGCAGGTCTGGTTGCTGTTGGCCTGGTGCCGCAGTTACGTCATCAACTGGCGAGACAAAGCATGGGCCTGAGCGGCCGCGCATCCAGCCTGGGACGAAGGTCGCTAAATGGCTGAAGCCAGCGCATCAAATTATGACGTCATTATCGCCGGCGGTGGTATTACCGGCTTGACGCTGGCCTGTGCATTGAAGCATTCGGGCCTGCGCATCGGGGTGATCGATCAGCGCGAACCTGCGGCATTTGCAAAAGACTACGCATTGCGTGTTTCTGCAATAAACCGCGCTTCGCTCGAGGTGTTTAATGCTGTCGGTGCTTTTGAGCACATGCAGCAAATGCGCGTGGCGCCCTTCCGCGAAATGCATGTATGGGACTCGACCGGCGTCGGACAAATTCATTTTGATTCAGCCGAGCTGGGGCTGGATACGTTGGGGTACATTATCGAAAACAATGTTACCCAGCTGGCACTCCAGCATGTTGTGCAGCAGTCAGAAACGATTGACTGGCTATGTCCGGCCGAAATTGAATCGCTGCATATCAGTGAAGAGCTGAAGCAGGTTCGGTTGACGGATGGCAGCAGCTTGACGGCACCATTGATTGCAGGCGCTGACGGCACCAATTCTGTGGTGCGTAATGCCATGGGGATCGAGCTGGTGCGCAAGCCCTATCATCAGCAAGCTATCGTTTGCACAGTGGCGACTGAATACGAACATCTACACACTGCATGGCAGTGCTTTTTGCCATCAGGGCCGCTGGCATTCCTGCCGCTTGCCGATGGCAGCAGCTCTATCGTGTGGTCGCTGGACGAGGCCCGGGTAGAGCAGATGATGGCGCTGGACGACGCGGCATTTTCAGACAAGCTGGCGGAGTCATTCGAATACCGGCTGGGTTCGGTCAAAACGGTTTCAGCACGAGCCGTGTTCCCGCTGGGGCATGGCCATGTTGAACACTATGTTCAGCCGGGTGTGGCCTTGATGGGTGACGCGGCACATAACATACACCCATTGGCGGGGCAGGGAGCAAATCTCGGCATTATGGATGCCGCCTGCCTTGCAGAAGTTATTGCCGATGCTTTGCAACAGCACAGGCAGTGGAGCGCGTTGCATACCCTGAGAAAATACGAGCGCAGACGCAAGGGCGACAACAGGCTGATGGAAGCCACTATGACAGGCTTTAAGTATCTGTTTGGTAATGAAAATCCGCTGTTAGCAGAGATTCGCAATATTGGACTGAATGTTGTCGATCATGCAGGCCCGATCAAGCAGGTATTCATCAATCAGGCCCTGGGTAAGCATTAAATTTCTTGTTAAATGGTGCATTTTCTCACCCTAATTGTCTGGAAATTTTTATTCTGAAAGGTGTAGGATTGCCGTTCTTTATTTTTTGCTGAATAGTTATGAGCGAGAAAACAGTACTTTACGAAAAGCACGTTGAATATGGCGGCAAGATTGTCGATTTTGCCGGCTGGCAAATGCCGGTAAATTACGGTTCACAGATGGATGAGCATCACCAGGTACGTAACGATGCGGGCATGTTTGATGTCTCCCACATGACCGTCATTGATCTGAATGGTACAGGCGTCAAGGCTTTTCTACAGTATTTACTGGCCAATGATGTGGCCAAACTGAAACAGCAGGGCAAAGCGCTGTATAGCTGTATGCTCAACCATGACGGCGGTGTAATAGATGATTTGATTGTTTATTACATGAACGAGAGCTGGTATCGCATGGTGGTCAATGCGGCCACACGTGACAAGGACATGGCCTGGATTGATGAACAGTCAGCCGGTTATGAGGTCGAGATCAATGAACGCCCGGACCTGGCGATGATTGCTGTTCAGGGTCCGCATGCACGCGAAAAAGCGATTGAGGCACTGCCGGTTGATGTGGTTGAAGCCGTGTCCGAACTGGACAGGTTTTTCGGCAGTGATTGCGGCGAGTGGTTTGTTGGACGCACCGGGTATACTGGTGAAGACGGTTTTGAAATCATGCTGCCGGACACGGAAGCACCCGCTTTCTGGGACCGGCTTGCCGAGGCCGGCGTAAAGCCATGTGGCCTGGGTGCGCGGGATACGCTGCGACTCGAGGCCGGGATGAACTTGTACGGGACAGACATGACAGAGACGACATCACCGCTGATTTCAGGCCTGGGCTGGACCATCGCCTGGGAACCTGAAGAGCGGAATTTTATCGGCCGTGATGCGCTGCAAAAAGAGCGCGACAAGGGTGTCACGCAAAAGCTGGTCGGCCTCGTTCTGCAGGACAAGGGTATTTTACGCGGCCACCAGAAAGTAATCGTAGAGAATGTCGGCGAAGGCGAGACTACCAGCGGTTCTTTTTCACCGACCTTGAAGCAGTCGATTGCCTTTGCGCGCGTGCCGAAACAGACAGGCGATCATTGCCAGGTCGAAATACGCGGCAAGCTGTTGAATGCAAAGATCGTCAAACCCGTATTCGTGCGTGATGGCAAGCCGGTGTAAATGCCAGGATTTTGAAAATTAGGCATTTGAGTTGTTGGCTGAAAAATGTAATATCACGTCAGATTTTTCAAGAAAATAATAGGTAATCGTAATGAGCGAAATACCCTCAGAACTGAAGTACACAAAATCTCACGAATGGGTGCGTAGCGAGGACGATGGTAACGTTACCATCGGTATTACAGATCATGCCCAGGAACTGCTGGGTGACCTGGTATTCGTTGAGCTGCCCGAAGCGGGATCAGAAATATCGGCTGAAGATGCCGCTTGCGTGGTTGAGTCTGTCAAAGCGGCATCTGATGTTTATATGCCCGTCAGTGGTGAAGTGGTTGCGGTAAATGATAGCCTGGCCGATGCGCCGGAGACCATCAATGACTCGCCTTATGACGATGGCTGGCTTATCAAGGTGAAGCTTTCCAATCCTGATGAACTGCTGGATCTGATGGATGCTGACAGTTACGATGCAGTGATAGCAGAAGAGTAAAAATGCCATTTATACCCCATACCGAGCAGGAAATAGATGAAATGCTCGCAGCCATCGGCGTCAAGAATACCGATGAGCTTTTTGAAGAAATTCCATCACATTTGAGGGTTTCCGGTCTCGATGGAATACCGCAAGGAATGACCGAGATGGAAATATCGCGCCTGATGCACAAGCGTGCCGCTCAAAACAAGGAAGCGGTATGTTTTATCGGTGCCGGTGCATACGAGCATCATATCCCCGCGGCCGTATGGCAGCTGACAACACGCGGTGAATACTACACGGCCTATACCCCCTACCAGGCCGAAGCCTCACAGGGGACGCTACAGCTTACCTACGAATTCCAGAGCATGATTACGGCCCTGACCGAGATGGATGTTTCCAATGCCTCCCTGTATGACGGTGCATCTGCGCTGGCTGAGGCGATATTGATGGCGGTAAGGGGCAACCGCAAATCCAGATCACGCCGAATTCTGCTGCCCAGAACGGTGCATCCGGCTTACCGTAAAACAGCCGACACCATCGTCAGCGGACAAAATATCGAGCTGGTCGAAGTTGATTATGATCGCGCCAGTGGCACGGTGCAGCTGGAGGCGTTGAAACAGGCTGCAGGCGACGATATTACGGCTGTGGTTATCCAGCAGCCCAGTTTCTTCGGCACCCTTGAAGATATCGATGCTATTACTGACTGGGCGCATGAAAACAAAGCGCTGGTGATATCAGTCACCAATCCACTGAGTATTGCTGTGCTCAAGCCGCCCGGCCAGTGGGGTAGCAAGGGCGTAGATATCGCCTGCGGTGACGGTCAGCCGCTGGGTGCGCCGCTGTCCTGCGGAGGGCCTTATTACGGCTTTTTATGCTGTACACAGGCGCTGGTAAGGCAAATGCCCGGGCGTATCGTAGGCCGTACCACGGATGTGGATGGCAAAGAAGGTTTTGTGCTGACCTTGCAGGCACGTGAACAGCACATCAGGCGTTCCAAGGCGACATCAAATATCTGTACTAACCAGGGCCTGGTAGTGACAGCCTCGACCATTCATATGGCCATTCTGGGCCCACGTGGACTGGAAAATACAGCCGCTGCCTGCCATGCGAATACACGCGAGCTGGTCGCGCAATTAACCGCTATCGACGGCGTAACGCCGGCTTTCAACAGCCCGATCTTCCATGAGTCAGCACTGCTGCTGGACAAGCCGGTCAATGAGGTGCTGGAAGCACTGGCAGAGCAGGATATTCATGGTGGCTACGACCTGAGTATGGATTATCCCGAGTTGGGCAATGCCATGCTGGTGTGTGCAACTGAACTCAGAACCGAAGAAGAGATTATGGCTTACAGAACCGCACTGCAGGCTGTGCTTGCTGTTGAAACCCGGCACAAGGAAATCGCCTGATGCTGATCCACGAACATTCCATGCCCGGGCGCAAGGGCGCTCCCCAGGCACCGACAGAGAAAGCGGATCTTTCCGATATTCCGCACAATCTGCTCCGCAAGGACAGGGCAGGTTTACCTGAAGTTTCCGAACTGCAGGCGGTGCGGCATTATACGCGCCTGTCGAAAAAGAACTTTTCCATCGATACCCATTTCTATCCGCTTGGCTCCTGCACCATGAAGTACAACCCGCGGGCGTGCAATTCACTGGCGATGTTGCCCGGATTTCTTGCGCGGCACCCACTGACCCCGGACATTCACAGCCAGGGTTTTCTCGCCTGTATGCACGAGTTACAGGCCATGTTGTGCGAGGCCATGGGCATGGCGGCATTCTCTCTGGCCCCGATGGCCGGTGCACAGGGCGAGTTTGCCGGCATCAAGATGATCAGAGCCTATCACCAGGCGAATAATGATGATGCACGCAAGGAAGTGCTGGTGCCTGATGCGGCGCACGGTACCAATCCGGCGACGGCTACCATGTGCGGCTATACAGTGAGGGAGATTCCAACACTGGACAATGGCGACGTCGATTTTGAAGCCCTGCAGCAGGCTGTTGGTCCGCAAACTGCAGGATTGATGCTGACCAACCCGTCGACCCTGGGTGTGTTCGAACGCCAGATCGAGAAAATCGCGGCCATCGTGCATGAAGCAGGTGGCCTACTGTATTACGATGGTGCCAATCTAAATGCGATTCTCGGCAAGATACGTCCCGGCGACATGGGGTTTGATGTCATCCATACCAATCTGCACAAGACATTTTCCACGCCGCATGGCGGTGGTGGTCCCGGATCCGGCGCCGTTGGTGTTGCTGACAGGCTCAAACAGTTTCTGCCATTACCCATAGTGGCTGATGACAACGGTAAATTCCGTTGCCTGTCAGAGCAGGATGCACCACAGTCAATTGGTCATCTGTCTGCATTTTTGGGTAACGCCGGTGTGCTGTTGCGCGCATACATATATATGCGCCTGCTGGGTAAATCAGGTATGGAGCGAGTGGCTGAGTTTGCCACACTGAATGCAAATTACATGATGGTTGAAGCACAACGCCGGGGCTTTCAACTGGCGATACCGGGTCGTCGTGCCAGTCATGAATTCATTATTACCATGAAAAAAGAAGCCAGTGAACTTCATGTAACGGCAATGGACTTTGCCAAGCGCCTGCTTGATCTTGGATACCATGCGCCAACGACCTATTTCCCGCTGCTGGTACCAGAATGTTTGCTGATTGAGCCAACTGAATCAGAAGCAAAAGAAGCGCTGGACGGTTTTATGGATGCGCTTGAGCAGATTCGCGAGGAAGCAAAAACCAATCCTGAACTCGTTACTACAGCGCCGCATACACTGCCGGTAAAACGTCTTGACGAAGTCAGTGCCGCGCGCAACCTGGATCTGGCATGGAAGGCTGAACAGCCTGCCTAGTCCGCCATTGTTCTAATTTTTGGCTAATTGCTTTCGACGCGGTTGCGCCCGAATTTCTTTGCATTATAAAGCGCAATGTCTGCGCGCTTGAATAAAGATGAAACATCATCTGCATCGGGCTGGAATTCCGCAATTCCAAAACTGCATGTGAGTTTGTGGATCTCATGGAATCTGTGATTTTCAATATCATTACGCAAACGTTCCGCATGTATACGCGCGCCTGCGATATCTGTTGCAGGCGTCAGGATAATAAATTCTTCACCACCATAACGTGCAAAAATATCAGCGCTGCGGTTGGCAGTTTCCACGGTCTTGGCAACTTCCTTTAATACTTCGTCACCCGCCAGGTGACCGTATTCGTCATTGATATCCTTGAAACGGTCGAGATCGAAAAAAATCAGGGAGAATGTCCCGCCATAACGCTTCACCCTGTCGATTTCAGCGTCAAGAAAATTGCTGAAGTGCAGCCTGTTATATGTGTTTGTGAGTGGGTCGGTGTAAGCCATCAGGCTCATTTGCTCATGCAGTAACTTAATCCTTGCGAGCAGGTATCCGAACAATACCCCGGCAAATATTGGCGTAATGAAGGCCAGGGGCGTAAGTGGTATATTGAGCATGTATTTTGCATGAATAATATTAAGGCCCGATGTAAACAAGCAGGATATCGCGATGTACATAAAGTACACCAGCAACTTTTCGCTAACTGGTACATCGGTTTCATGCATAATCATGACCTTGATAGAACGACATCGTTCTTCAACAGGATTATATTATGAAAATCATCGAATTTTCATTACATTAGGGGAAAACAAATGTATAAAATCTTATTTGCGATAGTGACATCAGTACTGTTCCTGAGCAGCGGTTCCCTGCAGGCCGGTGAATTTGGCGGAATGCAGTTTCCAGACAAGATGGCGTTACCGGATACAACGGAAACCGTTCAATTGAATGGCGTGGGTTATAGAAAGAAGTTTTTTGTAAAGGTATACATTGGCGCGCTCTATACAGAAAAACTGGCAAGAAGCAGGGATGAGGTTGTTGCGCTGGATGGTCCCAAGCGGATATCAATGCATATTGTGCACGACGAAATCAGTAGCGAAAAACTGGTCGATGCCTGGAATGAAGGTTTCGAAGGAAATATGTCAGATGATGACTTTGAAAAATTACGTCCACAAATCGACAAGTTCAATGCAATGTTCCCCACGGTCAGGCAAGGTGATGTCATTTATATAGATTACATTCCAGGCACAGGCACCAGGGTTAGCATCAATGATGAAAAAAAAGGTGTGATTGCGGGTAAAGACTTTAACAAGGCATTACTGGATATCTGGCTGGGTGATGAGCCGGCGGATAATAAACTCAAGAAAGCCATGCTCGGGGGGTGAGGGCAGGAACTAGGTACTAGGAACTAGGTTCTAGGGCTAACATTTGAATAACGCTATCTTTTCTAGCGCGGTAAAGCCGCTGCTACAAAAAACAAATACATTTGCGTCATTTGCGTTTTTTGCGGCTAATAATACAACTTTAATAAAACTAATCAGAATTCGATCTTGCCACATCACTGGCAGCAGAACGCATGACATCTTCTGTTACAACGCCGGTAAGCTTGCGATCGCCGATGATGAAACTGGGTACCGCCTGAATTTCATGCCGCCTTGCTTCGTTATAATTGGACAGTATGTTTTGCTGGTATTTCTCGTCCTGCCAGGCTGACTCGATGAGTTCGTTGTCTATGTCGCTATCTGCAGCCAGTTCACGCAGTATGTTTCTATCGCCTATGTTTCTACTGTCAACAAAGAAGGCTTTAAATAATTTCTCATGTAAATCATAGAATTTTTCACGCCCCTGTTGCTTGGCTGCTTCAGATAATAACAGTGCATCCCTGGAGTTCGTAGTAAAGGTGTGTTCCGCCATTGCAATGCCTTCTTCTTTGGCAACGGCTTCAAGGTTCTGCATCAGCTGGTTCCATTGTTCTGATGGATACTCCAGGGAAGCCACCGGTTCGCCATCAGCAGATGTTTCCGGATGAATCTCGATAAAGCGCCAGTTTATTTTCAGATCGTATTCATCACGTAGGCGCATCAGGCGATGATGGCCCACGTAACAAAAGGGACATATGTAATCACTGAACACAGTGACCTTGAGTTCTGGTAAATTCACCACAGTGTCCCTCCATCTGTGTTATATGAACAAGGCTATTCCACATTTCTTACTATTATTACTGACAGTAATGTATTCCGCCAGTTCACCCGCTGAAGATATGCGCTGGGAAGCGGGTGTCGGTCTGGTTGGGGTAAACCTGCCGCTGTATCCAGGTTCATCGCAGGATACCGCTTATCTTATTCCGTTTCCTTATTTACGCCTTGAATCCAAGTATCTTGATATAGACCAGGGTATCGAAAGCAGGCTTTTCAGATCAAACAAGGTCAGGTTCAGCCTCAGTGGTGGCCTTGGTGTGCCGGTAAACAGCGCTGAGAGTACCGTACGTGCAGGCATGCCTGATCTTGACCTTGTATTACAGATCGGCCCGTCACTGGATGTTATTTTTGATAAACGCAGCCAGGGCGCGCGTGAATTCCGTCTTGAATTACCTGTGCGTCTGGCAGTGGCGACTGACTTCAGTTCTACGCGTGGCATTGGCTGGTTGTTTGAGCCTCGCCTGGTCTACGAGTCAAAACGAAAACGTAAAGCTGGCTGGGCCTATGAGTATATCGCTGGCGTGCGTTTTGCGACAGACAAGTATCATGGCTACTACTACAATGTCGATCCACAGTTTGCGACAGCAACTCGTCCTGCATACAGTGCGTCCGGTGGATATAGCGGCCTGTTTACGGACCTGGTTGCCAGCTGGCGTAAAAACAGCCTGATTTACTTTGCCTGGGTGCGCTACCAGTATCTTGGCGGTGTGCAGTACGAAGACAGTCCGTTGTTTGAAGACAGGAACTACTGGTTCCTGGGTATCGGCGTGAACTGGATTTTTGCAGAAAGCCTGTAATGCACCTGTGGATTAGAGCAGCAGCATTTTAAAACTTAGCGCTAACAGAAACAGTGCAAAAAATATGCGTAATGTTTTCTCTGGTAGTTTGTGGGCGAGGCCTGCACCTGCGGGTGCCGTGACTATGCTGGTAATGATGATCAGGGCAAAGGCTGGCAGGCTTACATAGCCGAGGTTATAGCTTGATAATCCTGTAGCGTTCCAGCCGCTGATTATATAAGCAATGGTACCTGCTACCGCAATAGGAAAGCCACATGCAGCCGAGCTGGCCACTGCGTTTCTGATCGAAATGTTATGCCATAACAAAAACGGTACGGTAAGCGTACCGCCGCCTATGCCGACAATTGAGGATATGCTGCCAATCACAGCACCGCCCGTTATGCTTTTTGTTCTGGATATAGATGTAGTATGTTTATCTGGCTTGTAATTGACGAGCAGGTGAATCGCGACCAGTAATTCAAAAACCCCGAAAACAGGCCTGAGTATGTTGCTGGCAAGCGTGCTGGCGAACAGGGCTCCCAGCCAGGCGCCGATAATAATTCCCGGAGATAGATTAAACACAACAGGCCACAGTACTGCGCCGCGTTTGTGGTGTGCCCATGTAGAAGATATAGAAGTTACGATGATGGTTGCCAGTGATGTTGCCAGCGCCATATGCATAACGTGTTCGGGCGGAACAGGCTGGTTGCTGAAGATAAAAAATAAAATCGGAACGATGATCAGGCCGCCGCCGATACCCAGCAGTCCGGCAGAGAGGCCGGCAACTGCACCTGTAAAGAGGTACAGTATGATTTCAGTCATTGCTTACAGACATTGTTGAACTGGCTTGCCCGTTAAAGTTGTTAATTTTTTATCTCGCAAAGGCGCCAAGAGCGCAAAGGTTTTTTATTTATATTAATTCTTTGCGTGCTTTGCGCCTTGGCGAGAGACAATATATACATCATATCAATACAGCGTGTGAGCTGATTCTGGCTGATGCAGATTATTTATCATGCAAGGCTTTGAGCAAGGCGCAATCCACATAGGTATGGTTGTTGGGCTGACCCTGCAATACGTTAAATGGCTGCTCCGGTTCACCCAGGTTGTCCAGCACCAGCAGGGCACTGCTGAAATCGTGATCATGCGTGTAACCATTTACAGCTATGATGGTCGGGATGCCGGCGCCTATTGATGACAGAATGCCGTTGTGTGAATCTTCAAAAGCCAGGCATTCTTCTGCTGTAAGTTGCATTTCTTTTAAAGCGAAATCATATATATCGCTCGCCGGCTTCTTCGCGGGAACGATATCGCCGGCGGCGATCACTTCAAACCAGACGAGTGAATCGCGACCCAGCGTATGTTCCAGCAAGGCGGTGACATTATCAGGTGTTGTCGTGGTGGCAATCGCCAGGCGCAGGTTTTGCTTGCGTGCTTCCCGCAACAGGCGTTCTATGCCAGTCCGCAGTGGTATTGCGCCGGTGCTCAGCAGTTCGGTGTAATGCCGGGTTTTCGCAGCATGCAGCTCCGGCACCAGTGTTTCGAAATTTTCCGGCAGGTTCTGGTTGTGCAGAAATTCTGAGGCATAGAATTTCATGCGCTCCTTGCCGCCGGTGACGGCAAGCAGTTTGCCATACAGGTCGACGTCCCAGTGCCAGCCAATACCATATTCATCGAATGCGGCATTGAAGGCGACGCGGTGGCCGTCGCGTTCGGTATCGGCGAGTGTGCCATCGACATCAAATATCAGGGCTTTCAGTTCGGTTTTCATGGCGACGCATATTACCAAATAAGTTAATCTTTAATCTCCATATTCTTTGTGATTATTAGCCAGGAAATTTAACAGCTATGAGCAAGCCAAGAGTCGGCTGGATTGGTACCGGTG
>CAZRKQ010000065.1:0-7212 GCA_964600755.1 uncultured Thiotrichaceae bacterium | reverse complement strand
CGAAGCACGAGCGCCCGGGGCGTATTTCTTTGGTTACTTTCTTTATACGAGTAAAGAAAGTAACTCGCTCCAGCAGGAGCGAAACCTATGCCTGGTTACACGTGATAATAAAATTGAGTTATCTTTGTGAATAACATGATGGCAAAAGAAGCTGAAAATTACGATTAACCGATGTTCGCGACTAAAGTCGCTCCTACAAAAACTATAAAGAACCTCTGCGCCTCAGCGTCTCTGCGGTTAATAAACATCCCTAACATTTTGTACACTTTCAAGAATACTGCTCGGTGTATGCGGTGCACTGAGGAAGGCAGCAAGCTGGCCTTCGGGATTGATCAGCAAAATTGACGCGCTGTGATCAACCAGGTAGTCGTTTTCATTGCCGGAGCCACCCGGCACTTTCATATAAAGCACGCTGGCCTGAAGTGTCAGCGCCTGGATCATTTTTTCATCACCGGTCACACCGATGAATTCCGGGTCGAAGTAGCGCACATAACCATCAAGAAGATCTACCGTATCGCGCTGCGGGTCTACTGACACAAATACAACCTGGGGGAAATCGCCGGTCGACTTTTTCTTTGCTTCGGCTAATACATTCATGGTCATCGGGCATATGTCGGGACAATGGGTATAGCCGAAGAATATCAGGCTCCATTGTCCACGCAGGTCTTCATTGGTAAACGCTGCACCGTCCTGTTTTGTCAGCTCAGGAACCTGAATTTGACGAGGTGGCTTCAGCACCACGCCCTGTAGTTGAATGCCACCATCATCGGGCGTTCTCAGTTCTGAAGCCAGCCAGAAACCCGCCGACAATGCTAAAGATGCAAAAAGAACGAAAGCCGTCTTCTTAAGCAATGAATCCTGAAACGCCATTGAGCTAGACCAGGTATATCGGGAAGTAATGATCAACCACCATAGCGATGAACAATAGCATCAGGTAGTTGATCGAGTAGACAAAGGTTTTAATCGCTGTATTTGACTGCTCCGCAAACATCAGCTTTAGCACCATGTAGAGGAAGTAACCGCCCAGAAGCAATGCCGACACCAGGTAGATCAGTCCTCGCATATAAACCAGGTAGGGCAGGATGGTGACGAGAATCATCAAAATGGTGTAGCCCAAAATGGCATACTTGGTGAACTCAATGCCGTGTGTGACTGGCAACATAGGCAGATTAACCTTGGCATAATCATCACGCCTGTGTATTGCCAGTGCCCAGAAATGTGGCGGAGTCCATGTGTAGATGATCAGCACCAGCAACAATCCTTGCGGATCGATGCTGTTTGTTACTGCTGTCCATCCCAGCAATGGTGGGGTAGCGCCTGCAAGCCCGCCAATAACGATGTTCTGCGGTGTCGCCTTCTTCAAATACATCGTGTAAACAACCGCATAACCAATCATGCTGGCAAAGGTAAGCACCGCAGTCAGAACATTAATGAACCCGGTCAGAATAAACATCGAGACAGCCGCCAACAACACAGCAAATATAAATGCATTTTGCTGACTGACCTTGCCTTGCGGTAACGGGCGGCCTTGGGTTCGAGCCATTCTGGAATCATTTTCACGCTCGACGATCTGGTTGATAGCCGCGCCTGCCGACGCAGCCAGACCGATACCAAGAGACGACATGACAAGTATAAAAAGAGATATTTCATAGGGCGGGCTTGCCAGTACAACACCGACAATTGCCGTTAACAATAGCAGCGCTACGACCTTCGGCTTGCATAAGTCGAAATAATCACGCCAGGTAGTCGATTGTACTGATGCTTCTGTCATAACCACTTATTCTGTTTTATCCAATCTGAGAAACTTTGAACATCTTGTTCAAATCATGCAACATATCTTTGTAATGCTGATCCTGGGTAAAACGCAGCATGATATTTCCTATCGGGTCCATAATGTAAACCTCATTAGAACGGAACTCCGGACCAACCTCCTGAAGTGCAGTTTCTATGGTTTCACTGTTTGCATTTGCATGCCTCGCTTCAGGGTACTCTTTTACAATTAATGCCTGAAACTCTACGCTCGGCTTTTCCAGATGAATAACCAGGCGGCGCAGGCGATTTGCATTTTTCCCTACAGCAATATTTATCTGGCGCATGTTGTACAAGATCTGGTTACAGGCATCATCGCATGATTCTCCGGCGAAATAAATCATATGCCACTTGTGATTCGTTATTTCATCACGGCCTATCAATTCATCGTTATCATCAGTTAATGCAAAGGACCCGACATCGATGACTGGATTCAGCAATTCGCCTTTATTGCTGAAGGCAGGCGGCGTGACACCCAGGAAAAACAACGCATAGGCGGCAACGACCGGCGCCACAAATGCAATAACTACGAACCAGGGCGTATACGGGTTCCTTTTCGGGGCTTGCTTGGGTTGATCTACTGATGTCGGATCATTCATTATATTTTACTGTTCATTGTTCTGTAACTTGTTCGTCCCGGATTACCCGGATTACGCTTCGCTAATCCAGGCTACGCTCTGTTCGTTATTCGTTGTTCGTTGTTCACTGTTCACTGTTCACTGTTTTCTTAGTGTTGACTGCAATATATATCACCAGCAATGCAACCAACATCGCATACCACTGAAAAGCATAACCTGTATTTTTTGCGCTATCGAGATTGAGTACGGGTATCTCACGGTAAAAACCATGGTCAGCCTCTTTATCAAGCCTCAATACCATGGGCATGACCTCGTAGCCAAGCATCCCGCTTATCTCCTGTGTATCAATATATTGAAGCACCATGGGCCAGCTTATATTACTGTGTACGTTATCAGCCAGCATGAAGTCCTTTGATGGCGGCCTGTCCATTAGTGCCCTGAAACTGACCATAGAGGATACAGTCTCGAACTCAGGCATGTCCTGCCTTGTACGGCCTTGTTTCAACCAGCCTCTGTTCACCAGGACAGTATTACCGTCATCCATCCTGAAAGGGGTAAAAATATCGTAGCCCGCGAATCCATTGACAATGCGGTTATCAAAGTAGAAGTGATGCTCAGTATCAAACACTCCGCGCACTATCACCGGTACAAATATCCGGTCTTCCTGCTCATGCGGCAATTCCTCCATGCTTACCGGCGGCAGGTATCTGCGTTCATTAATCTTGTTTTGCTGATTACTGATATACTCACCTTTCTCATACTGCCATTGCCCCAGCGTGAACATGACATACACTATGAGCAGGGTGACGATAGTCGGCACAATTCCCGGGCTGAAAACAACTGGTCCGATATTGAGCTTGAACAGTCTTGCGTGGAGTAATGATTTCACAGCTTGGAATTTACTGATGTCTGGAGATCTTTGTGATATTTAAAACTATTATCGTTGCGTTACTGCTTGTTGTTATATTCAGCCTCGGTCAGGCGCTTTTCTATCTAATCAAGGATGAAAGCAAATCTGACAGAATGCTCAAATCCCTGACCTGGCGTATTGGCCTGTCTGTGTTTATTTTTATCCTGCTCTTAATAGGACAGGCCGTGGGTCTAATTCAACCGCACGGCCTGTAACAATACATCAGATTTTAATCATTATCGTTTCAGTATTCCCGGATTTACAGTATACATCCATGTATCCTGCCCTTCAGGCCAGCTAAAAGCTGTTCAAATTCGAGTCAAATCGAATTTAGTCGTTTCGCTTCATCCAGGCTACACAATTACTTTAGACCTTCCCAAACGATATTAAACATTTTAACTGGTTAGGATATTTGGCCTAGATCGAGGCAGATGACTTTTGAAAAGCAGAGTGTACACGTAGTACACGAGCATTTGAAAAAGTCATCTAACGACGAGATAGTCCAAATAGACAACCAGCCTGCTATAGCCAGTATACGAAGATAAACAGGCCTAACCAGACCACATCCACAAAGTGCCAGTACCAGGCAACCGCTTCAAAAGCAAAATGGTTGTCTGAGGTAAAATGACCCTTAATAGCACGGATCAGCATAACCAGCAGCATGGTTGTGCCCAGGGTCACGTGGAAGCCATGGAACCCGGTCAACATAAAGAACGTGCTGCCATAGATACCTGAATCCATTGTCAGACCCAGATCCTGGTAAGCATGGACATATTCCTCGACCTGGAAGAACAGGAAGGTGGCACCCAGTGCAACAGTCGCTGCCAGCCAGATGATCAGTGGCTTGCGGTGGTCCTGACGCAGTGCATGATGGGCGATAGTCACGGTTACACTGGAGAGCAACAGGATCGCAGTGTTGATTGCTGGTAAACCGGCGGGGCCCATTGCCTGGTTGGGACCAGCAAATGCAGCATTGTCCGGGTTGTTGATTACAGGCCAGATACCCTCAAAGTTTGGCCACAACAACTCATGTGTCATTGCATTATTACCGCCGCCTGCCAGCCAGTCGACAGCCAAGACGCGGGCGTAGAAGAGGGCGCCAAAGAAGGCGGCAAAGAACATCACTTCTGAGAAGATGAACCAGAGCATGCCGATACGGAATGAGCGGTCTACCTGCTCATTGTAAAGACCCGCCATCGACTCATCGATAACAGCACCGAACCAGCCGAAGAACAGGTAGGCAATCAGCAGCAGTCCAATCGGCAGTAGCAGGCTCATCGAGCCGCCCGCACTCATCGAATGAATAGTATTAACCGCACCGATCACTGTAGTTGTTAGCGCGATGGTTCCAACAATCGGCCACTTACTCGGCTCCGGTATAAAGTAATCACCATGATTTGTTGTAGACATTGTTATATTTCCTGGTTTGAGTTATGTACAAGAGAAGCCGAGTTATCTGACGCCCCTGATGCTTTTATAAAAAATGTATACGATAGTGCTAATTGTGATACGTCGTCCGGCAACTCCGGGTCAACAACGAAAATAACAGGCATCTGTTTTTCTTCACCCGCTTCAAGCTTTTGCTCGGTAAAACAGAAACATTCTGTTTTCTGGAAGTACTCGGCCGCACGTCCCGGTGCCACGCTGGGTACTGCCTGACCAATAATTGCCTGATCAGTCTTGTTAATCGCAACATACGCGATACGGGTTGTCTCGCCTGGATGAACCTTTATCGAATGCTGCATGGGTTTGAACTCCCATGGCATGCTTTCATTCAGGCTGGCGATAAACTCGACTTCGATCACTCTTGATGTATCGACTTGCAGATTTTCAGCAAGTGTCACCTTGTCGCCTGTTTTGCCGTTAATACCTGTAACATCACAGAAGATATCGTATAAAGGCACCATCGCAAACCCGAAGCCGAACATGCCGACTACAACAAACATCAGGCGGAAAATAACTCTTGTATTAGAGTTTTTATTTGCCCCGTCGATATTGTTCGGGTGCGATGTCACTTTAATCTGTTGCCTTTAGCTCTTACTTCAGCGTCGGTGGCGTAGTAAAGCTGTGGAATGGAGCAGGTGATGGCAGTGTCCATTCCAGGCCATCTGCACCTTCCCAAACCTGGTCTGTCGCCTTTTCGCCACCACGGATCGTCTTGATAACGTTGTAGAGGAAGATCAACTGCGAGAGGCCGAACACAAAGGCCCCAACAGACGCCATCGCATTAAATTCAGCAAACTGCAGGCTGTAATCCGGGATACGACGCGGCATGCCGGCAAGGCCAACAAAGTGCATCGGGAAGAACAACACATTGGCAGAAATAGCTGTCACCCAGAAGTGCAATTTACCCAGTTTTTCGTCGTACATGTTACCGGTCCACTTTGGAATCCAGAAGTACACGGCAGCCATAATCGAGAACGCAGCACCGGTTGCCAGAACATAGTGGAAGTGGGCAACGATAAAGTAGGTATCGTGGTACTGGAAGTCAGCAGGCGCGATACACATCATCAGGCCGGTGAAACCACCGATGGTGAACAGAAAGATGAATGCAATCGCAAACAGCATCGGGGTTTCGAATGTCATCGAACCTTTCCACATGGTGCTGACCCAGTTAAACACTTTTACACCGGTCGGAATCGCAATCAGCATGGTGGCGTACATGAAGAACAGTTCGCCAGCGACCGGCATACCTGTTGTGAACATGTGGTGCGCCCATACGATGAATGACAGGAATGCAATCGATGCAGTCGCATAGACCATTGAGCTGTAGCCAAAGATTCTCTTGCGTGCAAAGGTCGGAACGATTTGTGAAACCACACCGAAGGCAGGCAGGATCATGATGTACACCTCGGGATGGCCAAAGAACCAGAACACGTGCTGGAACATCACCGGGTCACCGCCACCGGCCGCATTGAAGAAGCTGGTGCCGAAGTTACGGTCGGTCAACATCATGGTGACTACGCCAGCCAGAACAGGCATAACCGCAATCAGCAGATAAGCCGTAATGAACCAGGTCCATACGAAAATTGGCATCTTCATGTAGGACATGCCAGGCGCACGCATATTCATGATGGTGGCAATGATATTGATCGCACCCATGATGGATGAGATACCCATCATGTGAACCGAGAAGATGAAGTAATCTGTACTGTCAGGGCCATAGGTGGTGGACAACGGGGCATAGAATGTCCAGCCAAAGTTAGGCGCTGAACCCATACCCATCAGGCTCATGATGAGGCTGGCAATCAGTATGCCAAATGCACCTGGAAGCAGCCAGAAGCTCCAGTTATTCATGCGCGGCAGTGCCATATCAGGCGCACCGATCATCATAGGTACCATCCAGTTGGCCAGTCCGACGAAGCCCGGCATGATCACACCAAACACCATGATAAGGCCGTGCAGGGTAGTCATCTGGTTGAAAAATTCAGGTTCTATCAACTGCAGACCCGGCTGGAAAAGCTCGGCACGGATGACCAGTGCCATCGCACCACCGATAAAGAACATGACAAAGCTGAACCACAGGTACATGGTTCCAATGTCTTTATGGTTAGTACTGAATAGCCAGCGGCCAATCCCGGTTGGCTTGTGATCGTGATGATCGTGATGTTCTTCTATTACAGCGCTCATAATTGCCCCTTAATAATCTCTGTTATATATCGTTCGAGAATTCTTGTTAACGTGAAGCCTTGATATCGGCAGGCTGTACTACATCGCCGGTATCATTGCCCCAGGCGTTGCGTTCATACGTGACGACGGCAGCCAGGTCGGCATCATTCAACTGTGCACCGAAAGCCTGCATAGCCGTTCCGGAAACACCATTGACAACAACATCGATGTGCTTGGCGATATCGCCAACCGCAATTGCATTGCCTTTGAGGCCAGGGAAGACATTGGGCAGACCTTCGCCATTTT
>CAZRKQ010000064.1:0-6788 GCA_964600755.1 uncultured Thiotrichaceae bacterium | reverse complement strand
ATTGCTTCTGGCCCGGTAAATAGGCTAGTCAGTATAATCTGTATAGCCAAGTGTACACGCGATTGCAAACCGGAATGTTAAATTCGTCACATAATGCCATATTATTACAAAAATCCTGCCCACTCTGTGAACTGCTTCATGTTATGACAAATACCCCGGAACTCTATACGACAGGGGTCGGCGCACCGGGGGACGCGCTGCCAGCTATCTTTCTTAATCTGTTTTCATTTCGCATTCGCACGCAGTACGGATCCAGATATAGCGGCAGCAATCAGGATTTCTGTTCGGCTGTTTTCTCATTTCCAAGGGCAGCTTTAGCCGTTTCTTTTTCAACCAGGTAGTTCATGATCTTGATCATGTTGTCATAACTGCCTGCCATCGAAGCTGATATAAGATATTTGCCATTGATTGTCACGGTTGGAACCCCGCTGAGCTTGTAATCCGTGACCAGCTTAGTTGCCTTGCGAACCTGGGTTTCAACCGTAAATGAATTCATCGCATCAATAAATTCAGATCGGTCAACACCATTTTCCTGAACAAATACTGTCAGTTGATCAAAAGTTTTCATGAGGTTCTTCTTGTTATGAATTTCACTGAAAAATTTAGGGTGTATTTTCTCACCAGCACCCAACATCTGCAGTGCATAGTAAGCGCGGGCATGCAGAACCCACAATGGCTGGAAGGTGGCGGGAACACGTTCAAACTCGACATTATCAGGCTTGTTCTGCTTCCACTTACTCACATACGGCTCAAATGAATAGCAGTGAGGGCAGCCATACCAGAAAAACTCCAGCACTTCGACCTTATCACCGTCAATTGTTTTTGGCAGATCTACGCTCTTGTAATGCTTGCCTTCTTCGTATGTTTCGGCATTTACCATACCGGCGAAGATAAAAAGAATCGAGAATACTAATAGTGTCTTCTTCAATATGTGCTGCATCATATACTCCATACACTTTATATATTAACTACTGAACCAGGGTATTTATCTGAATTTCGACCAGCTCTGCTTGCGATACGTCTTCAACCTTGAACTGGCCGATATAGTCGCCAGCCTTTGCTATTGCGCTGCCGGTGTTTGTTACCCGCGCAGAAACAACAACACTGCCAAATGCGCTCATGTTCATGCCTTCCATCATTGCCATGCTGTCATCAAGCGTAACGGTAGTGGGCAACTGTTGTAGCGTTAGCCTTTGCGCTGCCAATGGCATCTTGGGACCGGCAGTTGCCTTGGCATAAACAAACACGGTATCACCCGCATTAAAACGTGAACGCACATCATCACTGACACCAATCTTGACCTGCAGGCTTGCACCAGCGGCCGCAACATCGCTCGACGCGGCTGATGTGCCCATAATCTCGTCTGTCGTGGGCACATCTTCACCGGCCGCGATCAGTTCATTTCTTGCCTTTTCGATATATATACGAAGCGAACGTTCAATTTCCGTGTCCTTTTTGGCCTGCTCGGAAAGCTGTGACAGGTAATCAATACTGTTGCGGTAATTACCTGCCTGGAATTCAGCCACACCGGCGAACCACAACACGTTTAGATTGTTCGGCTCCAGCTCAAGTGCACGCATCACCAGCGCTCTCGCTGCCGGGGTAAATTGCTGGTTATTGCCCAGCGCTAACGCTTCTGACTGTTCAAGCATAAGCTGTGCAGTCGGGTTCATTTTTACCGCCTGCTCGAATGCTTCAGCAGACAAAACGTACTGGCCAAGATGCTTGTAAGCGCGTGCCAGCATGGCCCATTCTTCCTGGCTGCCGCCCTGTTTTTTGATACGCTCGGCAAGCGAACGCGTCATGTCTTCAAGCGACCCTGCATTCCCGGGCTGCTGTGCTTGTGCCTGAACCGCGGACTGTGCCTGCGCGTGCTGCATCTCTGTACTCGCATGCATACCCAGTTTCATGTAAACCAGTAATGCAAGCATGGGCAGAAATACGGATATCATCAATGCCAGCCCGGGCTGGCGTTTAAGCTGGGACGCATAATGTATCGACGCGGTCTCTCTGCTTTCACCAGGAATGTCCTGCAACAGCTCGCGGTCGATCTCCTGTCTCGCCACCTGGTATTGCTCATGATCGATGCGGCCCTCGCCAAGATCAGTCTCAAGCTCGGCAAGCTTGTCATCATAAAGCCCGAGATTGCTGTCCTTGTAAGCAATGGCGGCTGAATCCCTGACACGTAGTAGCGGGTAGATCATAATAACGACAGCCAGCAGCAGCATCAGCAACAACAATCCCCAGAAAAGAATATTCATCAGTCTTTACTGTCCTCTGCCTGTTTCATTGCCTGCGCTTCTGACTGCAGTGTCTTAAGTCGTTCAATTTCTTCACTCGACATTTCAGCTGTAGCAGCCTTTTTCTGTTTATTGATGATACGAATAACGAAATAGAATCCGGCAAGCAATGCAAATACGGGTCCGAACCACAATAACCAGGTCATGGGCTTTATCGGTGGCCGGTACAGTACGAAATCACCGTAACGCACGACCATGAATTCAACGATTTCTTCTTCGCTCTTGCCTTGCTGCAGCATGCCATAGATTTCATCCCGAAGATCTTTTGCCAGATCAGCATTGGAGTCCGAGATCGCCTGGTTCTGACAAACAAGGCAGCGCAGTTCATTGCTCAGCTTGTTGAACAGCGCTTCCTGTTCTTCCGAGGCAAAGTCGTAGGTAACAACCGGTCCCGCATATACCGGAGACAGCACCAGGGCCATGACAAAAAATATAACCAGCCTCATGCCTGTTCACTCCTGATCTGTTCCACCAGGGGAATCAGTTTTTCATTGATGTATTCTTCATCGACGGGTCCGATGCGTTTATCACGAATGATACCGTTGTGATCGATAACAAATGTTTCCGGTGCTCCGTATACACCCCAGTCTATGCCGACACGACCATCAAGGTCCTGGGCAACAAGCTGGTAAGGATTGCCAAACTGGCGTAACCAGGCAGTTGCATCTTTTGCCTCGTCCTTGTAATTGAAACCAATCACACGCAGACCGTTTCTACTTAACTGTGTAATCGCTTCATGCTCCTGCCTGCAGGCAAAGCACCAGCTGGCAAATACATTCAGCAGGGTGATGCCGCCTTTAAGATCTTCATGCGTCAACTTGCCGGATGTGTTCAACAGCGGCAGCTCAAATTCCGGTACGGGCTTTCCTACTAATGGTGAAGGCACCAACCGGGGATTCAAGGTAAGTCCGATTGCGAGAATCGCAACCAGCATGATAAATATAATCAGTGGCATTAATCGCTTTAGCAGCGATTGATTATTAATCTTCTGGGTCATGTCTGTTTAACTCTGAATTACAACCTGTACCTTTATTTCAGCCGGGCTTTTGGCAACGCGTGAACGACGGTAACGCCGGTCACTGACTGCCAGCACACCGCCAAAGGTCATAAACAAACAACCCAGCCATATCCAGCGAATCAGGGGTTTATAGTACAGGCGCATACTCCAGGCACCATTTTCCAGGGGCTCACCCAGTGCAGAATATAAATCACGCATGAAGCCAACATCGATCGATGCTTCTGTCATAGGATCGTTCTGGCCGATATATATACGCTTCTGTGGATTCAGTTCCTTGATCATTTCACCGTTACGCCATATTTCTATACGGCCTTCATCGGCGACAAAGTTGGGGCCCTGCACTTTGCGCGTACCAAGAAACTTGAATTCATAGCCGGACATTTCATACATCTGCCCCGGCTCCATACGCAGGTCCTTTTCCTTTTCATAGCTCATGACCATGGTGACACCGGCCACAAACATGGCAATACCCAGGTGCGCAAGCGTCATGCCGGTAAATGCCAGCGGAATTTTTGAAGAAGAACGTGCGCGCTTGAGGTAGTTGTTTAGTGTGGTGATGCCTACCCACAGTGCAGCCGCAAGACCAAGCCCTGCGCCAATATTGAGGGCGCCATCAATAACGAACGGCAACACCAGGCCGACAGCAAGCGATATTAAAAACACGGCCTGCAGCGACTTGCGCACACGCGCGGGATCATCGCTCTTCCAGCGCATGAACGGGCCAAAGCCCATCAAAAACAACAGCG
The DNA here is from genome assembly GCA_964600755.1 of uncultured Thiotrichaceae bacterium. Classification (GTDB taxonomy): domain Bacteria; phylum Pseudomonadota; class Gammaproteobacteria; order SZUA-229; family SZUA-229; genus JABDQW01. The sequence continues at coordinate 2,724 of CAZRKQ010000064.1, read as the reverse complement.
GCGCACCCACCAGGGCAAACATGCTGTCAAAGTAAGGGCGGCCTACCGAGATTTTACCCATACCAAACGCATCCAGTACCAGTGGATACAGCGTACCAACAAATACCGCAATGGCCGCGGTAACCAGTACGACATTGTTCAGCAGCAGGGCCGTTTCACGCGAGAACCATTTGAAACTGCCCGTGGTTGAAACCGTTTCCGCGCGCCATGCGTAAAGTGCCAGCGAGCCGCCAACCACGATGCAGAGGAAGATAAGAATGAATACACCGCGCGCAGGATCGGTCGCAAAGGCATGCACTGAAACCAGCACACCGGAACGTACGATGAATGTACCCAGCAAGCTCAAAGAGAAAGCAACAATAGCAAGCAGCACCGTCCAGCTTTTAAATACACCGCGCTTTTCTGTCACCGCCAGCGAATGCATCAATGCGGTGCCAACCAGCCAGGGCATGAATGAAGCATTTTCCACCGGGTCCCAGAACCACCAGCCGCCCCAGCCAAGTTCGTTATAGGCCCACCAGCTGCCCAGCGCAATGCCCAGCGTGAGAAAAGACCAGGCAATGGTTGTCCACGGACGTGACCAGCGCGCCCAGGTTGCATCCAGGCGGCCACCGAGCAGTGCCGCCACGGCGAAGGCAAACGCAACCGAGAAACCGACATACCCCATGTACAGCATCGGCGGATGAATCGCCAGGCCAGGGTCCTGCAATAACGGGTTTAACGAGTTGCCATCCAGCGGTGCAGGAAAAATGCGCTCGAACGGGTTTGAGGTAATCAACATAAAGAGTAAAAAGCCAATGCTGATCATCGCCATAACAGAAAGAACACGCGCCATCAGCACATCCGGAAGATGTTTGCTGTAGAGGGCAACGGCAGCCGTCCACACCGACAGCGTCAGTGCCCATAATAATAATGAACCTTCGTGTGAGCCCCATACACCGGAAATCCGGTACATCAACGGCTGCAGCAAATTGGAGTGCTGCGACACATATAGCACGGAGAAGTCATGCACAATAAAGGCATAGGTCAACGCCAGGTACGAGAGGAATACGAACAACAGTTGCGCGTAAGCCGCCGGCCTGGCCACGGCGATCATGGCGGCATCATTTTTGGCCGCGCCGAACAAAGGCACAACACTCTGTATGATGGTAATACCCAACGCGATGATCAGTGCAAAATGCCCAAGTTCTGGAATCATAGTTATAAGGCCTCAACCCGCATATTGTATGAGAATGCAGAATTTTGGGAGGATTTCAGTGAGTCAATTTGTTCGATTGGCCGAAAAGCATAGCCATAGCTATGGTTACAGGTCAATCGGGCAAAGTGAGTGGCCGCTGTAGTTTCCCAAAAACTGCATAGCATTGTTAGGTACATAGTGTACTTTTCTAATAGACGAATAATTTCAATCCCGTTCATGTACTTAAGTAGATTTGTGAGCGTTCTCATGCAATATGCGGGTTAATTGGTGGCAGGCATGCCTGTTTTACCCGCTTCGTGCGCAGCATCAAGTGCAGCGGCCACTTCAGGCGGCATATAGTTTTCATCGTGCTTGGCCAGTACTTCGTCAGCAACAAACAGACCGCTGCTGTCCAACCTGCCCATAGCGACGATACCCTGACCTTCACGGAATAGATCAGGCAATATGCCGGTGTAAGTTACCGTCATAACCTGGGCATTATCAGTCAGATCGAACTGCATCGCGAGGCTGTTTTCTTCACGCCTGACACTGCCATCGACCACCAGGCCGCCGACACGGAAGGAACGGTTTTCAGGCGCTTCGCCGGCATGGATCTGTGAGGGACTGTAAAAATAAAGCAGGTTTTCTTCGAATGCAGTCAGCGCCAGTACCGTGGCGATAGCGACACCAAAGATCACCATGGCTACCAGCATTTTTCTGCGACTACGTTTGTTCATTGTTGAATCTGCTCCCGACGAATTGCGCGTTTGACTTGCTTGATTACTTTCTTGCGATGCACCATAGGCATTACAATATTGAACACAATGACCAGTAAGGCAATGCCATAAGACATCCACACAAAGTAGGCATAGCCGCCCATTGCAAAAAATTCTGACCAGCTGAATTCCGATCCGTTCATAATTTATCGCCATTCATGTTTTCAATCAGCTCCCGCACCCAGCGGCGATTTCGATCACGATAGAGCGCCTCATTTCTTGCCCTGACCAGTACAGCAGCAGCATAAAACAACTTGAATGCCAGCGCCATCAGCAACAACGGTATCAGCATATCTATATGCATCGAGGGCTTGTCAAACTTGGCCACGGTGGCGCCCTGGTGCAGCGTGTTCCACCATTCAACCGAATAATGAATGATCGGAATATTGACCACGCCGACGATGGCGAGCAGGCCGCTGGCCTTGTCAGCCTGGCGCTGGTCCTCGATCGAAGCCTGCAGCGCCATGTAACCGAAGTACAGAAACAGCAGGATCAATTCGGATGTCAGCCTCGCATCCCACACCCAGTAGGTGCCCCACATCGGTTTGCCCCACAGCGAGCCGGTGACCAGCGCGAGGAAAGTAAATGAAGCGCCAATAGGCGCACTGGCTGCGGCAATCACATCGGCGAGGCGGATCTGCCAGATCAGGCCGATACCCGCCGATATCGCCATTACCATATATATAAAGAGTGACATCCACGCAGCCGGCACATGAATAAAGATGATGCGGTAGCTCTCACCCTGCTGGTAATCCGTCGGCGCCACGAACA
>CAZRKQ010000063.1:0-44536 GCA_964600755.1 uncultured Thiotrichaceae bacterium | reverse complement strand
CGATTCTTGCGCCAAGCAATTTACCTATGATCCGCGAGACAATATACACACCTCCGATCAGGCCAATCTCTTTAATCATGCCCAGTTCAAGTGACGCACCCGCCAGTACGAAAAAAATAGTCATAAACGGCCATTCCACGTTCTCGATTTCATGAAAAGGGTATTCATGGTGCCTGGCAAAGTTGGCAACCACAGCACCCATTACTATTGATGCAATCAGATATGAAACATCCAGCCAGATTGCGATGCCGCCACAGAGGAAGACCAGCCCTAATGCTTCCATTAACATGGGCTGACCTGTTCTTATTCTTCCTGTTAGATATGCTGCGGGGAAGCCGAGCACAATACCCAGGATAAACGCACCGCCAATCTCCCAGATCGCGATATATAGCTGTGTTGCGTGTTCAGTATTACCGGCAAGTATCGAAACCAGGGCGATACCGATACTGAACAGTATCAAGCCCCATACATCATCAAGCGCCACTATTGAGAGTAACAGGTCACTAAATGGCCCTTTGCAATCCGACTCAAGCACAATATCCATTGTTGCTGCAGGCGCAGTTGCTGATGCAATACAGCCGAGAATTATCGCCATGCTTGCAGAAATCCCCACAGCCATCAGAATAGCTGTCACTACCACGGTAGTTACAACGGCAGTACTAATCGATATCCATAACGTCTCACTCGCAGACCGCCTTAGAAAATCAGCAGTAAGTTTCCCTCCGAGCAAAAAACCCACCATCAAAAGCGCCATGTTTGCGATGATTTCAAAGCGATCTGTAAATACCAGTGGAATCAGATTAAACATTTCCTTACCGATAACTGCACCAAATAACAGCAATAGCGTTACACGCGGCAAAAAAGTACGGCGCCCGATGGCATCAGTCGCCAGACCAATAAGCAAAATACCGCCAAGTGTTAACAGGAACTCGGACGCGGGGTACATGATTAGTTTTTACGCCCTTATGCTGGTGAGATATGTTATTTAAATGATTACGCTGTTATCGATTCATACTACATTAGCATCCAGCACCAATCAAAAGTAACTTAGTCCAATATTTAAATACTGATATACGGCTTACTTTAAAGAGAATGAATGTATGGCAATTTACAACATCCATTCTTTTATCTGATCACTTCGCCTTGATTGCGGTTACATTATTATTTTTATTAATATCACGTGTTACCAAACATTAGTTTCGCTCCTGCTGGAGCGAGTTACGTTGCAAATCACATCCCTGTGATTTGCCGTTACTTCACCCATCCATGGGTTTCGCCCTACGGGCCAGCCTTTGGCTGTTCAAATTTGTCGGGTCTGCCTACGCAGCACAAATTCAGGCCCGATGAATTTGTCTTTGCATGCCCAAAGAAAAGTAACCAAAAGAAAAGGCATCCCGGGCGCTCGTGCTTCGCATGCCCGTAGGGCGGATTAGGCGTCAGCCGTAATCCGCCGCGCCGGATGCAGTCGGTGCAATACGCTTCGCTATTGCACCCTACACTTTGTTTGACTGGAAAGTGGGATTCCTCCCCACAAAGCTTGCCGAGCCATTCGGCTTTGATAGGGCCATAAAATATCAACCAATGGCAGACAGGGACGCCTGATTTAGTCCTGTTGAGCCTGGACGGCGAATCAGGACGGCCCGTAGGCAAAGTCAAATGGTGAGGGGACCCGCAGGGCAAGCTGATTGGGGCAGCGTTCTTTTGGTTACTTGTCTGTCCCTGTTGACTAATTTGCCTGGAGCAACACGCACGCATAGCGCCCGAAGGGTGGAGCACAGGGATGTGCGGAATACAGAAAAGTAACTCGCCATCAAGGCGAAACCAAATGTTAATAAATGCAATTAATTGAAATACGCGACTAAAGTCACTCCTACAACAAACAAAAAACTTTGCGCACTTGGCGTCTTAGCGTCTTTGCGTTGAAAAATCTTTACAAACCTCTGTGTGCTCTGTGCCCTCTGTGGCAAAAAAAAGCCCCGTTGTTGCCAACGGGGCTTTTCATTTCAAGGCTCGTGAAAGAGCAGCTTACATCATGCCGCCCATTCCGCCCATGCCACCCATATCAGGCGCACCAGCAGCTTCTTCCTTCGGCAGTTCTGCAACCATGCACTCGGTAGTGATGAGCAGGCCTGCAACAGATGATGCATTCTGCAAAGCTGTGCGGGTAACCTTGGTCGGGTCGAGAATTCCCATTTCAACCATGTCACCATACTCACCGGTACTGGCGTTGTAACCGAAGTTACCTTCACCTTCTGCCACCCTGGCAAGTACGACAGAGGCTTCATCGCCTGAATTACTTACGATCTGGCGCAGCGGGTCTTCCATTGCACGCAGTGCAATCTTGATACCGATGTCCTGATCGTGATTGTCACCTGTAATGCCCTTGATTGCAGCACAGGCACGGATCAGTGCAACACCACCACCAGGTACGATACCTTCTTCAACAGCAGCGCGTGTAGCATGCAGTGCGTCTTCAACACGTGCTTTCTTCTCTTTCATTTCTACTTCAGTTGCAGCACCAACCTTGATCACTGCCACACCGCCAGCCAGCTTGGCTACACGTTCCTGTAGTTTTTCACGGTCGTAATCTGACGTTGCATCTTCGATCTGAACACGAATCTGTGTTACACGGCCTTCAATGTCAGCTGGCTTGCCAGCACCATCAACAACCGTTGTGTTTTCCTTGCTGACAGTAATACGCTTGGCATTACCCAGGTCATCCAGTGTGGCCTTTTCAAGTGACAGGCCAACTTCTTCTGAAATAACCGTAGCGCCGGTAAGAACAGCGAGGTCCTCCAGCATGGCTTTGCGGCGATCACCGAAGCCCGGTGCTTTAACGGCTGCAACCTTGACGATGCCACGCATGCTGTTAACAACCAGGGTAGCCAGGGCTTCGCCTTCGATGTCTTCAGCAATGATCAGCAACGGCTTGCCCGACTTGGCAACGTTTTCCAGTACTGGCAGCAGGTCACGGATGTTTGAGATTTTCTTGTCGAACAACAGGATGTATGGATCTTCAAGTTCCGCACTCATGTTGTCCTGGTTGTTTACAAAGTAAGGTGACAGATAACCGCGGTCAAACTGCATACCTTCTACGATGTCCAGCTCATCTTCCAGTGAAGTACCTTCTTCAACGGTGATAACGCCTTCTTTACCAACCTTGTCCATTGCTTCTGCAATGATGTTGCCAACTGTGCTGTCAGAGTTGGCAGAAATAGTACCGACCTGTGCAATAGCTTCGTTGCTGTCACAAGGCTTTGACTGGCTCTGCAGTGATTCAACTGCTGCAAGCACAGCCTTGTCGACACCACGCTTCAGGTCCATCGGGTTCATGCCGGCAGAAACAGATTTCATACCTTCACGCACAATACCCTGTGCCAGAACAGTAGCAGTCGTGGTACCGTCACCGGCTACATCTGAAGTCTGTGAAGAAACTTCCTTCACCATTTGAGCACCCATATTTTCAAACTTGTCTTCAAGTTCGATTTCCTTGGCTACTGAAACACCGTCTTTGGTGACCGTTGGAGCACCAAAAGCTTTTTCCAGAACAACATTACGGCCTTTCGGGCCCAGTGTTACCTTGACCGCATTGGCCAGTGTATTAACGCCCTGTATCATTCTGACACGAGCGTCATCACTAAATCTTACGTCTTTAGCTGACATTGTTTTTCCTCTTAACTCTCTCTGTTTATTTACGCTGCAAGAACACCCAGGATGTCTTCTTCTTTCATAATCAGGACATCTTGGCCATCGATCTTGATCTCTGTTCCGGAATATTTACCAAACAGAATCTGATCACCCACTTTCACATCCAGTGCGAGTAATTCGCCGCTGTCTGTCACCTTGCCGTTTCCTACAGCCACAACTTCACCTTTTTGTGGTTTTTCAGCTGCAGAATCCGGAATCACGATACCACCAGAACTGGTGCGCTCTTCTTCCTTACGCTTGACGACCACGCGGTCGTGTAATGGACGTATATTCATTTATTTATATCCTCTTGAAAAATTAGCACTCTAACTAAGTGAGTGCTAATAATAATGACGAAAGTATCAGAGTCAAGGCATATTAGCTGCCTATTCTCATGAATGTTTCAAATAGTGGGGATGAGTATCAGATATACAAGGGCCAGGAGAAAAAATAAGGTCATTTTAGTCGTCGCGGTGGAATTCACCCTCTATAGTCCTGCCCTGCTGGTGGCCATGGTCTCTGTGCACATGGTCTTTATGCCCACGGCTGTAATGCGTCGTGCCGTGACTGTAAAAGCCCTGTCCATGTATGGTTGAGCGTCGCATCAGGTAGCGGATCATTGCTCTGCGGGTGACCGGTATCAGGCATAAAAAGCCGAGGGTGTCAGTAATAAAGCCGGGCGTAATCAACAGCGCACCGCCGATTGCCAGCACCATGCCCTCCATCATTTCCATGGCAGGCAAGGTGCCAGATTCCATATTCTGGCGAGCCCGGTTGAGCGTATTGAAACCCTGGATTCTGAGCAGCGTCACCCCGATCACCGCAGTCAAAACCACCAGCAATACCGTCCACAGTGCACCGATCACGCTGCCAACCTCTATAATGAGATATAACTCAACCAGTGGAACAACGATAAAAAGAATGGGCCAAATTCGTAACATAATGATTTTACTCTGTTATTATTCAGTTCTCTGAATGCCTGGCCGTGCTGAACCGCGCAGGTAAATTGTGTCTAACTATCATCCATACTTTGTCATAAAGCAGATATTCATGAAGCATCAAAACAACACACTTAAGGCACTATTATGCACATTACTGGCCTTTTTCCTCGTTTCACCCGCATCAGCAGTCGATAATCTATTCGACGATCTCGGCTTCGGCGGACAGGATGACATCCTTGAAGTCGATGATGCATTCCAGCTAAGTACGGAAATTGAAGGCAACCGCTTTGTAGCACGATGGGTGATTGCCGAAGGCCATTATCTGTACCAGGACAAGATGAAAATCATCCCGTCCAATGAGAATATTGAAACGCTTCCCTTGCAGTTACAGCCCGGTGAAGAAAAACAGGACCCCATATTCAACAAACTTCTTTACGTTTATCACGATTCAGCAGAAGTTTCACTGCCCATTACCAATGCTAATGGGGTCAAAGATGCTGTTTTCAAGGTCAAATACCAGGGCTGCTCCGAGATTTCCGGCATATGCTACCCTCCGCAAACACGTGAAATCAGCATACGCGTGCCTGAAATAGTCAGTGATGCTGTAGCCGCAGCAACGGATGATGCGGATGTTGTCTCCGAGCAGGACCAGATAGCAAACACCCTCAAGCAGGGTAACACCTGGGTAACATTGCTGGTATTTTTCGGTGCCGGCCTGTTGCTGGCACTGACGCCATGCGTATTCCCGATGATCCCGATCTTGATGGGCATCATTGTCGGCCAGGGAGAAAACCAGACGGTACGCAGTACATTCACCCTGTCACTGGTCTATGTACTGGCAATGGCGCTGACCTATACCGTGGTAGGCATACTGGTGGGGCTCTCAGGTGAGAACATCCAGGCCTGGTTCCAGAATCCCTGGATCATCAGTGCCTTTGTAGCCATATTTATCGCCCTGTCATTCTCGATGTTCGGTTTCTACGAGTTGCAAATGCCCGCCTCTATCCAGAGCAAGATCACACAGATCAGCAACAGTCAGCATGGCGGCACCCTGACCGGTGTGGCTATCATGGGCTTTTTGTCGGCATTGATTGTTGGCCCATGCGTGACTGCACCGCTGGTCGGCGCGCTTATCTATATCGCCGAGACCGGCGATGCGGTGCTTGGTGGACTCGCATTGTTCTCTTTGAGTATGGGTATGGGTACACCCCTGCTGGCGATCGGTGCCTCTGCCGGAAAAATACTGCCGAAAGCAGGCCCCTGGATGGATGCGGTCAAAGCCGTTTTTGGTGTACTGCTGCTCGGCCTCGGTATCTGGATGCTGGAACGTGTAGCACCGGCAGTGTTTACTATGGCTTTATGGGCCGCACTACTGATTGTTTCTGCAGTTTACATGGGCGCCATCGATTCATTGCCGCAGGATGCTTCGGGCTGGCGCAAACTATGGAAAGGTACAGGCCTGCTGTTACTGGTATACGGCATTGTCCTGGTTATCGGCCTGGCTTCGGGTGGCCGCGATGTGTTCCATCCACTCAAGGGCATCGGCCTGTCTGGAAACTCCAGCACCGAACAGGTGGCGCACCTGCCATTCAGACAAATTAAAGGCGTGGATGGACTGAAAACAGCGCTGGCAGATGCCAGCGCACAGGGAAAAACAGTGATGCTCGATTTCTACGCTGACTGGTGTGTCTCATGCAAGGAGATGGAAGTATTGACCTTTAGCGATGCCGGTGTTCAGCAAGCACTTGCTAATACTGTACTGCTACAGGCTGACGTGACTCCCAATGATGAAAAAGACAAGAACCTGTACAAGCATTTCGGTATCATCGGTCCGCCATCAATCATGTTCTTTGATAAAAATGGCAACGAACGTAAAAACTTTCGCGTCGTCGGCTTTGTACCTGCTGACAAGTTCAGTGCACATGTCATAAAGGCATTGAACTAGGGCCCGCACAGAGAATATCAGACTCAAACTTAATACCATGAAGAACGCACTTATTTTCATAGTGGCTATCGTTATTGCCGGGGCCGCCGGCTTTGGCTTGCAGCAATACCTGGCCGAAGACACAATTACTGGCATTGACAAAAACAATTCCATCATTGGACAAACACGTCCGGAATTCGCCATGATGGATATCGATGGCAACATCAGGAACATCAAGGACTGGGATGGGCAGGTCGTGCTGCTCAATTTCTGGGCCACCTGGTGCCCACCCTGCCTGGAGGAGATACCTGATTTCATCGAAGTCCAGGAGGCGCTGGAAAACAAGGGACTGCAGATTATCGGGGTTGCTGTCGACAATGAAGAAGATGTCAGGCAGTTTGCCAGTGATATGGCGATGAACTACCCGATTATGGCCGGCGAAATGGAAGCCATCGAACTCTCACAGAAATATGGCAATAGCATTGGAGGCCTGCCATTCAGCGCAATTATCGACAAGAATGGAATAGTTACCCACACAATCACCGGAGAACTCCGCAAAGAACGCCTGATATCCATCCTCAAACAACTCGGCCTGCCCGTTTAAAACCCAATAATTCCTTGTACTTGCAGATTCTCTGCAAGTTCGCAGCAATTTTTAACAAATAGTAGACATAAACGGCGATTTTATGCACAATTGTCTGCATCAACTCGAATGCCAGCTAATAAAAACTAAATATGCCTGATCTGCTTGTAATAAATGGGCCTAACCTGAATTTACTGGGTACACGTGAGCCCGAACATTACGGACTGGACACGCTGGAGAAAATCAATCAGCGGCTTGAACAACAGGCGTCGGCAAAGGGCTACAACCTCGAGTACATCCAGAGTAATGCAGAAGCTGAGCTGATCGAGCACATCCACCGGGCAGGAAATGAAGGCGTACGCTTTATATTGGTCAATCCGGCTGCGTTTACACACACCAGTGTAGCGTTGCGTGATGCCCTGAGTGGAGTGGATATTCCGTTTATTGAGGTTCATCTTTCCAATGTACATGCACGCGAAGCATTTCGTGAGCATTCCTATTTTTCGGATATCGCTGTTGGCGTAATTTCCGGACTGGGCGCTCTGGGTTATGAACTCGCATTACAAGCCGCACTAAGCCGTCTTTCTCACGAGGACGCTGAATAACATGGTTTATGGCAATAACGTCTTGATAACAAATACAAATAAAGCCCCACGCAACAAAGCCGGGTTCATACTTATATAAAGGTTAATCCTGATGGATATACGCAAGGTTAAAAAATTGATTGAACTGCTGGAAGAATCCGGCATTGCTGAACTTGAAATTAACGAAGGTGAAGAGTCGGTTCGTATATCACGATACAGCTCTACAGCTCCAGCTCCGGTAAGCTATGCAGCAGCCCCTGCGGCTCCAGCAGCGCCTGCCCCGGCCCCGGCTGCTGCAGCCGCAGATGAAAGCAGTGACGAAGAAAGCCTGCCAAGCGGGCACGTCGTCAAGTCACCGATGGTCGGAACTTTCTATAGCTCCTCATCGCCTGGTGCCAAGTCATTCGTTAACATTGGCGATACTGTTGCTGAAGGCGAAACGGTCTGTATCGTCGAAGCCATGAAAATCCTCAATCAGATCGAGGCCGATGCCTCCGGCACCATCAAGGCAATACTGGTCGAGAATGCGCAGCCTGTTGAGTACGGCCAACCACTGATGATCATCGAATAAGAAAGCCATGTTAGATAAAGTTGTTATTGCTAACCGTGGCGAAATTGCGCTGCGCATATTGCGTGCTTGTCGAGAGCTGGGCATCAAGACCGTCGCTGTACACTCGGAAGCGGACCGCGATCTGAAACATGTGCGCATCGCCGATGAATCTGTTTGCATCGGCCCGGCACCATCGGACCAGAGTTACCTTAATGTGCCGGCAATTATCAGCGCCGCAGAATTAACTGACGCCGTTGCCATCCACCCGGGCTATGGCTTTCTTTCTGAAAACGCAGACTTTGCAGAACGTGTAGAGGACAGCGGCTTTATATTTATCGGACCTTCCCCGGAATCCATTCGTACCATGGGTGACAAGGTCGAAGCGATTCGCGCCATGGAGGAAGCCGGCGTTCCCTGTGTACCTGGATCCGGCGGTCCTCTGAATGATGACGCCAACACCAATATGAAGCTCGCCAATGACATAGGCTACCCGATCATTATCAAGGCAGCTGGCGGCGGCGGCGGTCGCGGTATGCGCGTGGTGCATTCAGAAGCCACGCTGCTGAATTCTATCGCATTAACCAAGCAGGAAGCTGCAGCCAACTTCGGTAACGACATGGTGTACATGGAGAAATTTCTCGAGACACCTCGCCATGTAGAAATACAGGTACTGTCTGACGGTCAGGGCAATGCAATTCACCTGGCTGAACGTGACTGCTCCATGCAACGCCGCCATCAAAAAGTCGTAGAAGAAGCGCCGGCACCGGGCATTACGCCACGCATGCGCAAGAAAATCGGCCAACGCTGCGTCGATGCCTGCAACAAAATTAAATACCGCGGTGCCGGTACCTTTGAATTCCTGTTCCAGGATGGCGAGTTTTATTTCATTGAAATGAACACCCGTGTGCAGGTGGAACACCCTGTCACAGAAATGATCACAGGTGTCGATATCATCAAGGAGCAGCTATACATCGCGTCCGGCGAAAAACTGCGCTACAAACAAAGCGACATCGAAATTAACGGCCACGCCATCGAATGCCGCATTAACGCCGAAGATGCAAAAACATTCATGCCATCGCCCGGCAAGATAGAACGCTATCACCCACCTGGCGGCCCGGGAATTCGCATCGATACACACATCTATGGCGGGTATACAGTGCCACCGCACTACGATTCAATGATTGGAAAACTTATTGCCTATGGCTGCAACCGTGAAGTTGCTATTGCCCGCATGCAAGGTGCATTGGCAGAAATCGACATTACCGGCATTAAAACCAATATCGATCTACACCGCGAGATCATGGCTGACTCGGCATTCCAGGCAGGTGGTACTAACATCCATTACCTCGAGAAGAAACTCGGTTTATAAACTTCACTAACAGACACTCGAGTAACCGGGTGTCTCTTTTTTCATTCAAACATTACTTTTAAACAATCCATTCAAAGCATTGAATGTGTTATCGCATCGTAGCGACGCGAAGACGCAAAAGACGCAGAGATAATAGAACCTGAATTCTTTAGTTTTGGCTTTATTGAATAACTCTTTCACTTTCCATTCTTTGCGTCTCCGCAGCTCCTTATTTAAATCAAATTTTTTACTATCTACTTCTGTCCGATAGTCGATTTCAGAGTGAACTGGCCAAAACACATGGTTTTGACTTCTGCTTATGAAGCACAGCAGACATGCATTGTGTAAAATTTTCTGAATACTGTCTGGAAAAGTTTACACTTTTCGTATAGTCCTAATCAGGCGGTATTACATAACCAACTGTAAATAATGTAGATAATATAACTAGCACGATAATTGCATAATTTATTCTGCAAGTTTAATTGAGTCTGAATAAGGAAGGAGTTCAAGGGCATGAACGATTCAACAATAAGCTTCATCCATCAACATCAGTGGCTGGGAAAAGTTACTGCATTTCTTTTGCTTCTATCTGCGTCATCTGCCAATGCAACACTTATCGGTGGCGTTGAGTTTCCTCAAGGCGAAATATCATTTGCAGATGAAGTTGTTATCTATGATCCTGCTGCAGGTGGCGGTGCAGTTCCTACCGCATCAAATAGTGAACCCAGTAATGCGCTGGGTATCCCTGAAGTACCAGGCAGCACTACAATTCCAGCATGTACGGGTGACCCGTTAGATTGCCCGTTTGTATCCCTCGGCAGTGGCGGTAGTATCACGCTTCAATTCACCGATAATCTACTAACGGGTAGCGGCGATACTTCACTCGACCTCTGGATTTTCGAAGTGGGCCCGGATGTTGAAGATACTTTTGTCGAAATCAGCAAAGATGGCAGCATCTGGCATGATGTGGGTAAAGTATTTGGCACGACGTCTGGCATCGATATCGATGCTTTTGGTTTTTCCTCAACCGATCTGTTTGCTTACGTGCGTCTAACGGATGACCCGAATGAAGGATCTGCTTCAGGCGCAAGTGTTGGTGCTGACATTGATGCAGTGGGAGCAATTTCTACTGTGCCGGCTATACCCGTTCCCGCTGCTGTCTGGCTCTTCGGTTCTGGTTTAATCGGCTTAATCGGGATTGCAAGACGTAAGGTATAACTTCATGCCTGCCTTTCCCCTTGCCTGGCATCTACCTCCATGAGCAATGCCTCCCTTGTTGCACGATCAAGTTTATTCCAGTGTGTATTCGTTAGTGCACCCTCGATTGCGTACAGCATATTCAGACTTACCGTAATACCCTGTCGCTTGATCTTTAAATATGCCTCGACAGCACCAGGATCGTTTAATTCTTTTACCGTATGTATACCGGCATCGCGCAGCATCTGTGCCGACTTTTTACCCAGGTTAGGCATATTTGCAAGATCTTTCCCCGCCATAGCTACAAGCGTCTGACTTTGTAGCCTGCTTCTCTCAACAAGCCAGGTATCCCCTTCTCTCCAACAAGGTGCCCGGCACCAATGACAACGAAGTATGTTCCCTTGCTATCCAGAAATGCCCTGATGTCGTTTGCCATATCTTCATTGCGGCTGAAAAACAGGATGTCATATATATTCACGAATGACGGATATCGGGTAAGCGCGTCTTCAAACAGTATGGCCTCAAGGCAAGCTTCATCACCCTTTTTCCAGCACAAGGTCATATCCATCATCAGCATTTCGGCTTCGTGCAGTGAAAACAGGGCCTCGCGCAGCAGCAGGTCACCATCTGTTATGTTGAGGAATACATCCAGCTGCTCGTCGACCGTCTCCAGCTCTATAATATTCTTGTTAGTGTTCGCTGCCCCGCGAAGAAAATGGGCATCAATGCCTAATCCAGGCATAAAACCCATTTTCATCACCTGCACGGCTGTCAAGGTCAGTACAAGCACACCGGGTTTCTGCTTATGTACCATGTCAAGTGACATGCCAAGCTGATTCAGGCGGTAGTCTAACTGCCGATATGTTTCCTCGGATATTTCATCCCTGATTGTTGCATCTCCCCTGTATGAACCTTTCAGTCGAATCAGCTCCCTGTAGCGCTCTGCTTTTTCTTCATCGATATTTATCTCTACTACGAGATGATCGGACGAGCGGAAGGCGCGCTCAATTTCTTCTCTCAGAGGATAAAAGCTTTCATCAGCAAAATGAATTGAACCCAGTAAATAAACTATTGCACTTCCTGACTGCACCTGCCAGAACAATGCCCTGTCATTAACTGCCTGGACAGATGTAACTAGCAGTAAAAACACGGGCAGGATGTAAAATAGTTTTCTCATTTAATTTTTCTCTTTGAGCCTTAATGCCAGCTTGTATAAATCATTCTTGTTCATGCCTGTTACCTTTGATGCAATTGTAGCGGCCTGCTTTACAGGTAATTCATCAACCAGAATGGGCAGCAGCTTGTTCAACAGCTTTTGTTTTTCATCCCCCTGTTCCTGCACACCTTCAACCAGTAATACAATTTCTCCTTTCTGCTGGTTCTGATCATGTTCCACCCACTCGGCCAGCTCATTCAATGTTGCCTTGTGAATGGTCTCAAATGTTTTCGTCAGCTCCCTGGCCAGTACTGCCTGCCTGTTGCCACCGAAAACCGACTCCATATCTCTCAAAGTATCCGTTATACGGTGACACGAAACATAAAACACCAATGTACGTTGTTCGGATTGCAATGCTTGCAGGTAATTCTGGCGCGCACCCTGCTTTGCAGGTGGAAATCCTTCAAACACGAAGCGATCAGTTGGCAATCCTGATGCGCTCAATGCAGCAATTGCTGCACATGGCCCCGGAACCGGAACCACCCTGATATTTTGCTTGAGCGCAGCCTGTACCAGCCGGTAGCCCGGATCACTTACCAGCGGCGTACCGGCATCTGAAACCAGGGCTATGGACTCGCCCTTGAGGATGCGTTCAATCAAGGCCGGAGTCTGCTGCTCCTCATTATGCTCGTGACAGGCTACCAGCCTGGTATTAATGGCAAAATGTTGCAGCAGGCGTCTGCTATGGCGCGTATCCTCAGCAGCAATCAAGTCAACCGATTTCAGTGTCTCCAGGGCGCGGGAACTGATATCTCCGAGGTTGCCAATAGGTGTGGCAACGAGGAATAATGCGGCAGAGCTGTTTGATTGATTTGACACTGATTTGCCCACTTTCTGCTCGTAACTTTAGCAGGCTGTTGTAGAATACACTCGACCCGCGAATGCAATACTCTAACTTATTGATTAATTTGTCCAGACTGATATTTTGAAATCGTTTAAGCTTTTTATAACTGTTTGCCTGATCTCGCTGCTTAACGCCTGTGCCACAGGCCCCGAGAAAAGTGTTGATGAAATCATCTCCGATGCTGTGCGCAGCCAGCCAGACCAGCCATTGGGAACTGACGCTGACGGAATGACCGCTGAGGACTACATTGGCCTCGCCAGCGAAAGCAGCGGCAAACAGCGCGAGCAGTATTTACTCAAGGCCGCTGAGCTGCTCTATCAGCGTGGCGACCTGAACCTCGCTAAAAGCCAGCTGCAGACCCTCGATGCAGAAACCAGTGCCATTAGCCGCCAGCACCAGATCAGCCTGCTGGCTGCAAAGATCGCACTGGCCAATGAAAACCCGCAACAAGCACTTGAACTGTTGCCCCCCCTGAAACAACTGCCACTGCCACAATACATAGAAGCAAAGAAAATCAGCGCAGACGCGAATCTCGATCTGGGATACCCGCTGGAAGCAGTTCGCATAAGAGTCGACCTGGGCCACTACCTGCGATCAGATGATGAGAAAGAGAATAACAATGAGGCTATCTGGGCAGCCTTGCAGCGCACACCTGAAATAAGCCTGAAAGCTTCATCCCGCGATAATGCAACAACCCGTGGCTGGATAGAACTTGCACGTGAACTCAGACAAGCACAGAACGATATGAGTGTGATGCAGGACATAATCCTTGACTGGGGTACACGTTATCCCGCACACCCTGTGAGCAACCTGTTCATTGACAAGCTGCTGAACGAGTACCAGATGTCCTTCACTCCAGCCACAAGCATTGCCATCATGCTGCCCATGCAAGGAAAATATAAAAGTTCCGCCGATGCCATACAGGGCGGTATCGTAACTGCCTGGTATAAACAGGGCTCCACCGAAAAGCCCTTATTACGCTTCTATGACACCAGTGATGAAAACGTCAGTTTCAATGAGCTTTACCAGCAAGCCATTCTGGATGGCGCAAGATACATCATCGGACCGCTGGACAAAGCAAGCATCAACAAGCTGGCACAGGCAAGCACCCTTGATGTGCCTATACTGACGCTCAACTATGCTGAAAATCCATTAAGTCTTTCGGACAACCTGTACCAGTTCGGCTTGCTGCCCGAAGATGAAGCAAGACAGGTTGCCGAACTGGCCATACGTGACAACCATACAACAGCTGCAGTACTGGTACCGAATAGTGACTGGGGCCGTCGTTTATTCGATGCCTTTAGGCAACGCTTCGAGGAACTGGGCGGTACGGTGCTGTCTACCGAGCAATACCCTACCAATGTCGATGATTACTCCAGGCAAATAAGGGCATTATTAAACCTGGATGACAGCGATGCACGTCACAAAGACCTGCAACATGCGCTCGGCACCAAGCTCAACTTTATACCATACCGACGCCAGGACATTGATATGGTTTTTCTTGCCGCCACGCACCGTGCTGCAAGAGGTATTGTTCCTGCGCTCAAATTTCATCACGCAGGTGACCTGCCCGTTTATGCAACATCACATGTTTACAGCGGCCACCTGGACAGAAATGCCGACCGTGATCTTGAAGGCGTAACTTTCTGCGACCTGCCATGGACTTTAACTACTGACAACGTACTGAAAACAAACTTCACCACCACATGGAAAGATCAGCGCGCATATACTCGTCTGTTTGCACTGGGTGTCGATGCCTTTAACATTATTCAAAACCTTCAATACCTGCAGTCTCATGACTATGCACGCTTCTCGGGCGAGACTGGTAACATATCAATGGATGAAAACCTGCGGCTGTACCGCGAACTGTTATGGGCGCAGTTCAAGAATGGAAAACCAGTATACCTGGACCTCACCATCCTCCCTGTTAAGACTGTTGCCAATGACGCAGAGCAGTCGTGAGCGCGGACAGGATGCCGAGCTGGCATGCTGTAAATACCTGCAACAACAAGGGTTAAAACTGTTGGCAAAAAATTACCATGGCCGTAGAGGTGAGCTCGACCTGGTCATGCAGGATAGTAATACCGTGGTATTTGTAGAAGTGCGCTATCGCAAGAACAATAATTATGGCGGTGCGCTGGAAAGTATAACAGGCAGCAAACAGGAAAAACTGCGCATCACTGCCGAACAATATCTACAACAGGAAACTGCGTTGAAAAATGGTCGTTTTGATGTTGTTGCCATGAGCGAGAATGTCCAGAATCATGGCCCAATTATTTATTCTTTCGAGTGGATTAAGGATGCATTTTAAGGTGCTTTGAAACCATGGATCTTATCAATCGAATTAAACAGAACTTTCAGGACAGCATTAGTACCAAGCAGATTGCAGCTGACCTGCTTGCCGAGCCTCTGGCTACTGCGGCGCAGATGATCACACAATGTCTTCTCGGCGGCGGCAAGGTACTTTCATGTGGCAATGGTGGGTCAGCAGGCGATGCCCAGCATTTTTCATCTGAGATGCTGAACCGTTTCGAGATGGAACGTCCTGGACTGCCTGCAGTCGCACTGACCACAGACAGCTCAACTCTGACATCAATCGCCAATGACTACAGCTACGATCAGGTTTTCTCCAGGCAGGTAAGCGCGCTTGGACAACAGGGTGATATTCTGCTGGCTATTAGTACGAGCGGAAATTCAACAAACGTAAACCGCGCTATTGAAGCCGCACATGATCGCGAGATGCAAGTGATCGCTCTCAGTGGGAAACAGGGTGGTGATATGTCGCCATTGCTGACCCCTGATGATGTCGAAATACGCGTGCCTTCAGATTCAACAGCACGTATACAGGAAGTGCATCTGCTTGCCATCCATTGCATCTGCGACCTGGTTGACCACCAACTTCTTGGGCAGTAACTAGATACCAGTATCCAGTTACTAGTGACTGCTACTTAACTACTCTAAGATTTGGCCTGGGCTTGTCAGGATCAGGCTCCGGCCCATCATCTGCCCCATTCCCTGAAGAGTGATCTGCCTGATCATCATCAGAAAACATCATGCCCTGCCCGTTCTCTCGTGCATAAACTGCAAGTATCGCCGCCACCGGAACCAGTATGGATTCAGCCTGACCGCCAAAACGCGCGCTGAAGGAGACTTCCTCATCGCCCAGGGTCAGGCCCTGAACAGCCATGGGCGCGATATTCAACACAATTTTGCCATCATTAATATGGCCAGCCGGCACCGTGCAGTCATCAAATTCGGCATTTACTAGCAGATGCGGGGTCATGCCATTATCGACAATCCACTGGTACATGGCTCGAACAAGATAGGGACGACTGGAAGTCATATTAAGTATTCTAGCGTATCAGGCGGGATTGCGCTGTCAGCACAAGAAACAGCTTTTTTCAGAACCACAGGGCTCACAGAGATGCATAGAGTGTATATATGGTTTGATTATTGAAATATAAGTATTCTATGTGAACCCCTGTGTACTCCGTGGTTCAAAGAAAACTGCTTGAGACTACAGTCGGAGCTCTCGCTCACCTTCGGTAAGACTGAGCTGAAAACCTGCACGCTCGAACATACGCTCACCATAGGAAACTATTTCTTTTGCTGCTTTTGGTAACTCTATACCGTAATGCGGCAGACGCCATAACAGCGGCGCAATACTGGCATCCACCAGAGAGAACTCTTCACTGAGAAAATACGGCATGGCTGCGAAGACATCAGCAGAAGCCGCGATACTTTCCATTAGCTCCTTACGTGCTTTAACAACAGCTTTCTCGCCTTTGGTTTCGATAATTTCTGCCAGTGGGTACCAATCGCTCTCTACGCGGAACAATGCCAATCGTGTCTGCGCTCTTGCAACAGGCCCCACTGGCATCAAGGGAGGATGAGGGAATCTTTCTTCCAGATATTCCATTATGACACGCGAGTTATACAACACCAGGTCGCGGTCAACCAGTGTTGGCAGACTGCTGTAAGGATTCAGGTCAATCAGGTCTTCCGGGAGACTCTTGGAATCAACAATTATACTTTCGTGCGCGATATCCTTCTCAGCCAGAACAATACGTGTTCTGTGGCAATAAATAGATGTCGGTGTGGAATATAGGTTCATAAAATTATCGCGCTCACTGCGGCTATATTGTTATTAGTTGCTGCTCTTCAGTGTTTAGTGCACGTCTTTCCAGTATTCTTTCTTCAGCAAATATGCAAAGACAAAGAATATAACCAGGAATATCAGAACTTTGACACCAAGGCTTCTGCGTTCATTCTGCACTGGCTCTGCCAGGTAAACCATGAAGTTAACCAGGTCTGCCACGAATGCATCGTACTCCTCCGCTGTCATACTTCCAGGTTGTGCCAGCTCCAGATGATCAACAAATTCAACTTCCACGCCCTGGCGTGTTTCTGTTTTGTACACAGCCTTCTGTATACCCTGCAGTGATGAAAGTACATGAGGCATACCAACATCCGGGAAAACCAGGTTGTTCATACCTGTTGGACGGTAAGGGTCGATATAGAAAGTACTCAGGTAGGTATATAACCAGTCTGCACCACGTGAACGAGCCGTCAACGTCAGGTCAGGGACTGCGCCGCCAAAAGCTTTCTTGGCATAGTCTTCTGTCATCGCCACTTTCATCAATGAACCCACTTTAGTTGGTTCACCTTTTTCATTCGTGGTGAAGATCAGTTCCTCACGCAATTCGGCGTCAGTCATACCTGTATCGCGAGCGATACGGTTATAACGCATGTAACTGGCTTCATGACAACTGAAACAGTAATCGACGAAATTCTTTGCACCACGCTTCACTGATTCCATATCCGAAATATCAATTGGTGCAGAATCAAGATGAGCACCACCGCCAGCAGCAAATGCAAATGTCGGCAATACGCTTAGTATCAATGTCAGGATCTGTTTTTTCATTCTGTAACCCTATCCGGTACTGGTTTGGTTTCTTCATTCTTCGATGTGATATACAGTACGACGAAGAAGCCGAAATACAGCAAAGAGAACACCTGCGAAAGCATTGTGATAGTCGATGTCACAGGCTGCATCGCCAGCCAGCCCAGTACAACAAAGCTGATTACAAACACAGCAAGGTTGATCTTGTAGATGTTCGAACGATATCGGATCGACTTGACTTTGCAACGATCAATCCATGGCATGAAGAACAACAGCACAATGGCTGCACCCATGGCGCCGACACCCATCAGCTTGTCAGGTACCGCACGCAAGATTGCGTAGAACGGCGTGAAATACCATACAGGCGCAATATGCTCCGGGGTCTTCAATGGATCAGATGCGATAAAGTTGGCGTGCTCTAGAAAATAACCACCGCCGTCCGGGAAAAAGAACATCACGGTTGCAAAGAAGAACAGGAACACCACCACACCAACGATGTCTTTTACCGTGTAGTATGGGTGGAATGGAATGCCATCCAGTGGAATACCATTTTCATCCTTGTTCTTCTTGATCTCAACGCCATCCGGGTTGTTTGAACCAACCTCGTGCAGCGCCAGGATATGAGCAACCACCAGGAAGATCAGGACCAGCGGCAGCGCAATCACGTGTAATGCGAAGAAACGGTTCAGCGTGGCATCTGAAATAACGAAGTCACCACGAATCCACAATGTCAGGTCATCACCTATAACAGGAATTGCGCCGAACAAGGAGATAATTACCTGGGCGCCCCAGTATGACATCTGGCCCCATGGCAACAGATAACCCATGAAGGCTTCTGCCATCAATGCCAGGTAAATGAACATGCCGAACAGCCAGATCAGTTCACGTGGCTTCTTGTAGGAGCCGTACATCAGGCCACGCAGCATGTGCAGGTAAACCACGATAAAGAATGCGGTCGCACCGGTAGAGTGAATATAGCGGATCAACCAGCCGTAGGGTACATCACGCATGATATATTCGACGGAAGCGAACGCGAGCTCAGCATCCGGCTTGTAGTGCATGGTCAGGAAAATACCTGAAATAATCTGGATAACCAGCACCATCAGTGCCAGTGAGCCAAAGAAATACCAGAAGTTAAAATTCTTCGGTGCATAGTATTCTGCAAGATGCTCGTTCCACATTTTCATCAATGGGAAACGATCATCAATCCAACCGATTAGCTTACCCATTACGCAGCACCTCCGTCTTCACCCACCCGGATGGTATTCTCTGTCAGATAATAATGAGGCGGTACCGGCAGGTTAGTCGGTGCAGGTACACCGGTATACACACGTCCGGCCATGTCAAACTTTGAGCTGTGACATGGGCAGAAGAAACCACCCAGCCATTCATCACCCAGGTCATCTGGCGCAATTTCAGGACGGTAGGATGGCGAACAGCCAAGATGGGTACAGATACCCACCAGTACCAGTATTTCCGGCTTGCGTGAGCGGGTCGCGTTTTGTGCATATTCGGGCTGCTGGTCTGTGTTTTCAGAAGCCGGGTCACGCAGATTGTCATTCAGATTCGGCAGACTATCCAGCATCTGCTGGGAACGGCGTACAATCCATACCGGCTTGCTTTGCCATTCGACAATCATCATGCGCCCTTCTTCAAGTTTGCTGATATCTGCCTCGACGGGCGCGCCGGCGTTTTTGGCACGTTCACTCGGCATCCAGGAAGCTATGAAAGGAACAGCGACGAAACCGGCTCCCACAGCACCGACCACGCTTGTGGCTGCTGTCAGAAAGCGGCGCTTGCCCTGATCTACAACGTCAGTAGACATGTATTAATCTCCGCGTAAGAAAATTCGGGACTTGCAAGCAGGACATCTACCACTATTAAAAATCTTGTCATGTGCTTACAATCAGTGTTCTCGCCAGCAAAATGAAAAACTTGGCATCAAAAAGCGCGCACAGGATATATCAATTAGCTCTAATATCCAAGTTTTTTGTAATAATTCCTTCAAAAACAGAATGATACGCAATATCACACAATGAAGAAAAACGGCACTATCCAATTTATCTTACTTTGGGCACTGGTTGGCATTCTGGCAGGACTCGCCGTACTTTTTGTCCAGGGCAAAATTGCAATCAACGACAGCGACAGGAACAGTTTTGGTTTGCCATTTTCAGGAAATCAGCCGAACAGTTTTTCGGATGCGGTCAATAAGACAGCGCCTGCTGTTGTAAGCCTGCAAGTACAAAGCCTGATTGAAGTGCCGATTAACGAACAGGCACGTAATCAACTGGAACAGGTATTTGGCAAACACCTGCCGAACCTCACCGAAACCAAACGGCACATCACTTCAGGCTCAGGCGTAATTCTCGACACGCGCGGTTATGTCATCACCAATCACCATGTCATTGCTAAAGCGGAAAAAATCATGACTGTACTCAATGACGGACGATCAGCAGAAGCTCGTCTCGTCGGCACGGACCCTGATACCGACCTCGCCGTGCTTAAAATTGAACTCGATAACCTGCCTGATGTAAAAATTGCCAACCTGAAGAAGCTGAATATCGGTGACGTAGTACTTGCGATTGGCTACCCGTTCAGAATCGGTCAGACTGTTACACAAGGCATTATCAGTGCTACCGGCCGCAGCCAGGTCAGCCAGAATACCTATGAAAACTTTCTGCAAACCGATGCTGCAATCAACCCGGGTAATTCCGGTGGTGCACTGATTAACACTCAAGGCGATATTGTTGGTATCAATTCCCTGATTTACACTGAAACCGGCAACTTCAATGGCATCGGTTTCGCCATACCGATTGATCTCGTCAGTGATGTTATGACGCAGATTACCGAGAATGGATATGTAATACGCGGCTGGCTGGGTGTCGAAGGCCAAAGTGTGCCATTGCAGACACTGCAGAGCATCGGCCTGCAAGTTCAAGGTGTATTGATTACCGCTGTTGATGCAGCAGGTCCGGGAGACAAAGCCGGTCTGGAAATTGGCGACATCATTACCCACATCAACCAGATAGAGATTAAAGGCACTGCTGATGTGCTCGATTTGATAGCAGCAGGAAGGCCGGGAGATAACTTCCGTATCGACGGTATTCGCGAACGCCAAAGCTTCAGCACAGATGCTGTGTTAGGGCAGCGGCCGATGAGAAGTCTCTAAAAACAGGCACCAGGTGCTGGGTTCAAGGCTCTAGGCTTCTTATTTAAACCTAGTAGCTAGAGCCTGGTTCCTAGAACCTGGAAAGGGCCCTACTCTCGTAGGGCCCTTTCCAAAGCCTGCATAAAAGCCTGGTTTTCTCCCTGTGTACCGACGGTCACTCTAAGGCAGTTTTGCAACGGCCCTGGCTTGTCCAGGTTCTTGATCAGTACGCCATCGTTGCACAATGTTGTGAACACCTCTGTGGCATTACCCATTGTCACTCTGAAAAGAATAAAATTGGCCTGGCTCGGGAACACCTCGATGCCATCCAAAAGAGAAAGCTGTTTTAATAGGTGATCCCTGTCTGCACGTATCATCTCGGCCTGCCCATCGAGAAAACCTGCATTTTCCAGAACAAAACGGGCTGTGTACTGCGTCAGCACATTGATATTGTAAGGCAGACGCACTTTGTTAATCTCGTTGATCAGTTCCTGTTCTCCACACAGCAGGCCGAGCCTCAACCCTGCCAGTCCCATTTTCGAAACAGTACGCATCACCAGTAACTGGTCGTAGTCATTCAGCATTGGCATAAAACTGCTAAGTGCAAAAGGATGATAGGCCTCATCTACAACCACAAGTCCGGGAGCGATGCGAATAATCTCTTCGATATCGGTGGAATCAAACAGGTTTCCGGTAGGATTATTGGGGTATGCGATAAATATAACTGCAGGCTGGTGCTGCTCGATGGCGGCACGTGTTATCTCCATATCAAGGGTAAAATCTTCCGCCAGCGGAACACCCACGTAGTTCATGCCTGCAAACCTGGCGATCATAGCGTACATCACGAAACCGGGCTCGAATGACATGATACAGCGGTCATCTGAAGCTACAGCCAATGCCAGCATCTGGATAAGCTCATCTGAGCCATTGCCTAGCACAATAGACTGGCCTTGCGGTACATGCATTACTTCGATCAGTTTGTCTTGCAGTTCGGCAGCCGCTGGATCCGGGTAACGATTAAGCGCTACCGATGCCAGCCCCTGCTGCCACTGAGGCAGCAAACCTTCGGGCAGTCGATAGGGGTTTTCCATTGCATCCAGCTTGACCAGGCCGCTGGCATCCGGCACATGATATGCCGATAGTTCACGAATTTCCGGACGTATCCATTTCAGCAGTTTTTCAGACACAATCAGATCCTTACTTATAAGGCTATACATAGTAACAGACCAGTCAGCCTGGATTGAACTCCCATTTTACTGATTTCACCCCTTGAAATATTCACCTGCGTCCTTACATATAAGGCAGCGAAACAAATCTACCGCAGGAGACATACGATGAGCTTAACTCGATACAATCCGTGGAGCGTGTTTGATCAGCTCCAGCGAGAACTTAACATGCCAATGAACAAGTTTGATACCGATGAAAACGGCAGTATTGCTACTGCCAACTGGGCACCGGCTGTCGACATAAAGGAAGACGACAAGGCATTTACCTTGCTGGCCGATATTCCCGGTGTTGACCCGGGCGATATAGAAGTCACCATGGATAATGGCGTACTGACAATCAAAGGAGAACGCCAGTCAGAAAAGAAGACGGAAGAAGAAAACTACAAACGCGTAGAACGTCAGTATGGTGTTTTCTATCGCCGCTTCACACTGCCTGACACAGCCAATGCCGATGCAATCGAAGCACATTCCGAGCACGGTGTGTTGAAAGTCACCATTCCCAAGCAGGAAGTTGCCCAGTCACGTCGCATTTCAGTGAAGCAATAAGACGAAGTTATACGTCTGCAATGATCCAAAAGGCCCGCAATTGCGGGCCTTTTGTATTTTCACTTCAAGAATAACTGAACTGAGTTTAAGTCCACAGATGAACGCAGATAAACACAGATGTTTTGATGAGCCGCAAAAAACGCAAAGAACGCGAAGTTTTTTATGGTCCACCGATGAACGCAGATGAACACAGATAATATTTATGTCACGCCTGCGGAAGCGGGAGTCCAGTGTCTTCGGGTACAAGCCGGAAAAAGAATAATGGTCCGCGAAAAACGCAAAAAACGCGAATAAGACAAAACACAACTAAAGGATTTAGCATTTTTTGCGTCCTTTGCGTTATTATTTCGAGCTTCCTGCCCTCCACCCCTCATTATCATTCGGGGCCGCACCTTGTGTGTTCAAAAATGCTCCTGACATTTTTGTCGCGGACAAAAAAACATGTTTAATATCCGTGTTTATCTGCGTTCATCTGTGGACAAAAAACCACGGCAGCTGCAACTCAATCTTTAATGCGGTATTCCGCCGAACGCGCATGCGCCACCAGGCCTTCACCATGCGCAAGTGTGGCGGCTACTTTGCCGAGCTCGGAGGCCCCCTGTGCCGAGCAGGCGATCAGGCTTGACCGCTTTTGAAAATCATAGACACCCAATGGTGATGAGAATCTTGCTGTTCCCGATGTCGGTAGCACGTGGTTTGGACCGGCACAGTAATCCCCGATGGCTTCAGCAGTATAACGTCCCATGAATATTGCACCGGCATGGCGAATTTTCTGCGCCCATTGCTCGGCATCATCCATGGAGAGCTCAAGATGTTCTGGTGCAATATGATTAGCCACTTCGATCGCATCATCCATGCTTTTGGCTTCAATCAAAACTGCCCGGTTAGACAGCGATGTTCTGATAATGTCTGCGCGCGGCATATCTGCAAGCAGCTTTTCAATGCTGGCTTTGACCTGTTCGATAAAGTTACTGTCAGGACTCACCAGTATCGATTGCGCATCTTCATCATGTTCCGCCTGTGAAAACAGATCCATTGCTATCCAGTCCGGATTCGTCTTGCCATCACAGACTACAAGAATTTCCGAGGGACCCGCGATCATATCAATTCCAACGATACCAAATACCATGCGCTTCGCGGTTGCTACATAGGCATTGCCCGGACCGGTAATCTTGTCGACCCTGGGAACCGTATCCGTGCCATATGCAAGTGCAGCAACGGCCTGCGCACCACCGATGGTAAATACACGATCGACGCCGGAGATCGCCGCTGCTGCCAGCACCAGGTCATTGCGTTCTCCACCCGGAGTCGGCACTACCATGACAAGCTCGGGAACACCCGCAACTTTTGCCGGAATAGCGTTCATCAACACAGAAGAAGGATAAGCAGCCTTGCCCCCCGGAACATATAGCCCCACCCTGTCCACTGGCGTGACTTTCTGCCCGAGCACGGTGCCATCATCTTCAGTATATGACCAGGACTCCATTTTCTGTCGCTCCGCATAAGCGCGAATCCTGGCCGCTGCCACCTCGAGCGCCTGTCTGTGACCGCCATCTATTGCATCCAGCGCTGCCTTAAGCTCAGCGCTGCCAAGTTCCAGCTCGGCAGCAGATGTCACTTCAACACGATCAAATTTACCGGTGTAATCAAGCAGGGCCACATCACCGCGCTGACGCACATCTTCAAGAATAGCGGTCACCGTAGTGACAACTTCGCTGTCGGTCGACTGTTCCCAGGCGAGACATTCGTCCAGTTGAGACTTGAAACCTGTATCAACTGTCTTTAACTGCGTGATCTTGATCATGAGACAGCCGTCCGTATCTTGTCGATCAACGCTTGAATGCGCTCATGCTTCATCTTCATTGCAGCCTTGTTTACGATCAGGCGTGAACTGATATCTGCGATGTGGTCGATGGGTTCCAGGCCATTTGCCTTGAGGGTATTGCCAGTATCAACCACATCAACGATGAGGTCAGCCAGACCAACAATAGGGCCAAGTTCCATGGATCCATATAACTTGATCACTTCGACCTGCTCACCCCTGGACTCAAAAAACTTCCTGGCAACATTTACAAACTTGGTAGCAATGCGCTTACGACCATTTACAGCTTCTGCATTTACCAGTCCTGCGGTCATCAGGCGGCATTTCGCGATACCCAGATCCAGCGGCTCATAAATTCCCTCGCCACCATGCTCCAACAATACGTCTTTACCAGCAACGCCAATATCGGCAGCACCAAATTGCACATAAGTCGGCACATCTGTGGCCCGAATAATCACCAGCTTCACATCATCGTGATTGGTATCCAGTATCAGTTTGCGGCTGGTTTCAGGATCGTCAGCAGGCACAATATCAGCCGCCGCCAGCAGTGGCAGTGTCTCTTTGAATATCCGACCTTTTGATAATGCGATTTTAATCATGAAAAGTATTTAACCTGATTTACCAGATGAAGGCTTGGGGATTATAAGCCTTTCCTCACCACTCGTACCTCGTCCCTCGTTACTGTATCAAGCGGGTATCCGCCTGATACTGGCTCCCAACTGCGACAGCTTCTCCTCAATGATTTCATAGCCGCGATCGATATGATAGATGCGTTGCACTTCAGTTTCCCCTTCGGCGATCAGGCCGGCCATAATCAGGCTGGCTGACGCGCGCAAATCTGTTGCCATCACCGGTGCCGCGGTCAGCTTGTTGACACCGCGTATAATCGCGGTATTGCCTTCAACTTCAATATCAGCGCCCATGCGTTGTAATTCCTGCACATGCATAAAACGGTTTTCAAACACGGTTTCAACGATGGTTGAAGTACCTTCTGCAATCGTGTTCAGTGCTGCAAACTGGGCCTGCATATCGGTTGGAAAAGCCGGGAACGGTGCAGTACGTATATTGACCGCTTTCGGTCTTTTGCCATGCATGTCCAGCTCGATCCAGTCATCACCACATGTGATATCAGCACCGGCTTCGCGTAATTTGTCGATAACGGCGTCCAGCAGCTTCGGATCGGTGTCCTTAACTTTGATTCTGCCACCTGATATAGCTGCTGCCACCAGGTAAGTACCGGTTTCAATCCGGTCCGGCAAAACACGGTAACGGGTACCGGTTAATTTCTCGACACCTTCTATGCTGATCGTATCTGTGCCAGCACCGATTATTTTCGCCCCCATGGCATTGAGGAAATTCGCCAGATCGATGACCTCTGGCTCACGTGCTGCATTCTCGATAATGGTTACACCGTCAGCCAGCGTGGCCGCCATCATCAGGTTCTCGGTTCCGGTTACAGTAACGATATCCATCACCAGGCGCGCACCTTTGAGACGACTGGCTTTAGCATGAATGTAACCATTCTTCACGTCCACATCAGCGCCCATGTCCTGCAGTCCTTTGATGTGGAGATTTACAGGGCGTGAACCGATTGCGCAGCCACCAGGCAAAGAAACTTCAGCCTGCCCATAGCGTGCCAGTAGCGGGCCAAGCACAAGTATGGAAGAACGCATGGTCTTCACAAGGTGATACGGAGCGACATAATTTTCGATGGTTGAGCAATCGACTTCGATACTCAGCTTTTCATCGATGACCACACGCACACCCATGCAACCAAGCAATTCAACTGTTGTTGTCACATCATGCAGATGCGGAACATTCTCGATAATCGCCGGGCCATCAGCAAGCAAGGTACCTGCCAGAATAGGCAAAACTGCATTCTTGGCGCCGGAAATTCGAATATCACCATCCAGCCTGGTACCGCCCTGTATTAACAACTTGTTTAACATAGCAAACCAGACCTGGAGAACTCTTTTTTGATGCTGTAGGCTCTGGCAAACGTGTGAATCTGTTCAGGTAACGACTGGAAGCAGACTGATTTATTTTGTTGACGCATTTCTTTCGCAATTTCGAGAACAACTGCGAGACCAGCACTGTTGCAGTTATCTACCCCGGAAAAATCGACAACGACTGAGTCGAATGGGGCAAACAGGCGAGACGCCTGTTTCATCAAATCTGGTACGGTATCAAATCCGAGTGTGCCACTGACAATAAAGTGCCCTGTGTCTTTCTTACTGGAACTTGCTGCACGGATTGTTGCTGTTGGGGAATCAGGAGTTTTTTTCAAGAGGCAACCTTATTAGTATTCTTGTCCTTCAGGTATTTCAACAGCCCTTCTATTCCACCTTTGCGTACTTCCTGGTCAAATGTGCCGCGATAACTAGTAACCAGGCTGACACCATCGATACTCAGGTCATACACCTTCCATGCATCATCTTTGAATCGCATACGGTATGAAACCGGTATTGAGGGACCGCCAGGCTGCAGCACCTCGGATTTCACCACTACTTTATCTTCGCCCTGTTTCATCTTCACCGGGAAATAATTGATTTCCTGGTCACTGAACTCACTCAGGGACTTTCCATAGGTACGTATCAGCAAACTGCGAAACTCGTTTATAAAATCAATCTTCTGTTCACGGCTTGCTTCACGCCAGTTTTTACCCAGTGCAAGCTTGGCAATCGTAACTTCATCCAGATGAGGCAGTATGTATTCATGAACAAGTTCATAGACAAGATCAGGGTCTTCTTTTAACTGTTCACGCTTTTCCTTTATCACAGCAATAACTTCATCAGATGTCTGCTTGAGCATGACGTCGGGTGCGATGATATCAGCCGCTGCCAGCAGGCTGCTGAAATACAACTGCAGGACCAAAAATATACCGCTCAGCGAAACAGTTTTTACTGTAATAACTTTTTTTCCTAATGTCATATTGCTACCACCATCGATATCAAAAAATTATTCATCTGCCTTGCTATAGAGGAACTGACCGACGATTTGTTCCAGAACCAGTGCGGATTGTGTTAATTCAATTTCGCTGCCGGCCTTGAGAAATTCTTCTTCGGCGCCGGGCTGCAGGCCGATGAACTGCTCGCCGAGTAAGCCGGATGTCAGCACACTGGCAGCGGTATCGGTCGGAAATTTATCATACTGAGGATCAATCGACATGGTCACACGTGCCTCATACCCTTCTGAATCATACTCAATATCAACCACCTGCCCGACCCTGACGCCACTGGCCGCAACCGGCGAACGCACCTTCAGCCCACCGATATTGTCAAAGCTTGCCGAGATGACATAACCATCACCTCCAGTATAGTTTGCGAGATTACTTACTTTCATTGCCAGCATAAAAAGCGCAGCTATTCCCGCAGCAACAAATATCCCAACCGCTATTTCAATTGTACGTGTACTCATTTATCCCCCGTTTTTTCATGCACCTGATAATCCACTTCATTTTTATTCGTTGAACATCAATGCTGTTAAAACAAAGTCCAGGCCCAGCACTGCGAGAGAGCTGTGCACCACGGTCCTTGTTGTAGCAAGACCCAGACCCTCAGACGTTGGAACGCAATCATAGCCTTCAAACATCGCAATCCAGACGACAACAAAGCCAAACACGGCACTCTTGATCATGCCGTTTCCAAGGTCATGGTACAGGTCCACCTGAGACACTGCCTGCGACCAGAAGGCGCCTGCATCCAGCCCCAGCAGCTCAACCGCCACCAGGTAGCCACCCGTTACACCTACAGCACTAAATATAGCTGCAAGTAATGGCATTGATATGAAACCGGCCAGAAATCTCGGTGCGATTACCCGTTCAATCGGGTTGACCGCCATCATCTCCATCCCTGACAGCTGTTCGGTTGCTTTCATCAAGCCGATCTCTGCGGTCAATGCCGAGCCGGCTCTACCGGCAAACAACAGTGCTGTAACCACAGGGCCAAGTTCACGCAGCAACGATAACACCACCATCACACTGACTGAATCCTCGGCGCCGAAATCGACCAGTGCGTTATATGCCTGCAACGCGATCACCATACCGACAAATAATCCGGCAACCACGATAATCAGCAGTGTATTCACACCCACAGAATACATCTGCCGTATCAACAGGCTCGGCCTGAATAGCATGCCTTCCATCGCCGGCAACACCTGCAGCAGAAATACGTGGCCACGACCCAGGCGCTGTACTGAGGAGAGGCTTTTATGGCCTAGCGAATGCAGCCTGTCAAACAACTGCATCATGAGCGGGATTTCTCTGTGAACAGGTCTTCCAGCGCGGGCGCCGCCGGATAATGAAACGGCACAGGACCATCGGCAAGGCCATCGATGAACTGCCTGATCCACCTGGAGTCGCTGCCCTTGAGCTCCTTCGGATGGCCGTGGCCAACGATTTTACCGTCAGATATCACGTAGGCATAATCCGCTATCGACAAAGTTTCACTTACATCGTGAGACACCACGATACTGCAGATATCGAGCACATCATTAAGTTCACGGATCAGCTTGACGAGAACACCCTTCGAAATCGGATCCTGCCCGGTAAAGGGTTCGTCATACATGATCATCATCGGATCCAGTGAAATTGCACGCGCCATGGCAACACGACGCGCCATACCACCAGACAGCTCGGACGGCATTAACTCTGCGGCGCCACGCAAACCTACTGCATTCAGCTTGAGCAGAACCAGTTGACGAATCAGCCCCTCGCTCAAGCGGGTGTGTTCGCGTAATGGATAGGCCACATTTTCGAACACAGTGAGATCAGTCAGCAACGCCCCTGACTGAAACAGCATACCCATACGCTTTCTCAATGCATATAGCTTGGAAGTCTTGAGCTTATGTACGTTCTGGCCATCGACTTTTATACTGCCCGCATCGGGGTGCAACTGTCCCCCGATCAGTTTCAGCAAGGTTGTTTTACCAGTACCACTTGGCCCCATGATAGCGGTAACGCCTTTGCGCGGGATATCCATGTCGATACCATCAATTATCATGCGCTCTCCACGGCTGAATTTCATCCCACGGATTTTGATCAAAGTGTCGCTCAAGTCTGTTCCTTTTGGTGCCTGGTGAATGTCAGGATATATTTTTATTATCTGGGCGGGTATTGTATGCGCTTGTATCCGCTTATGCATCAGTTACATGCCGCATTAATCCCATATTCTATGATTTGATTCCTGCGCACATTAGCGTAATCTTCACCACTCGTTACAATATCAATAAACATGCTGTACAACATAGCCGCCATCATTGCCGGATTTCTGCTGCTGATCTGGAGTGCCGACAGGTTCATCTGTGGTGCTGCCGCTACTGCGCGCAATTTAAACATATCCCCTTTGATCATCGGTCTCACTATTGTCGGCTTTGGCACATCGGCACCGGAGATGCTGGTCGCCGCGATTGCCTCAATAAATGCGAGCCCGGGCCTGGCTATTGGTAATGCTATCGGCTCCAATATCGCCAATATCACGCTGGTGCTGGGCGTAGCCGCGTTGATTGTACCGTTGAATGTACATTCACGCATTCTCAGAAAAGAGCTGCCTTTACTCCTCATTTGCATGCTGATAATGCTGATTGTGATAGAGGATAACCACCTGGGGCGCACAGACGGCATGATTCTGACAAGCAGTGTACTACTGCTGATGTGGTGGGTGACACGGCAGGCCCTGCTTAACAAAGAGGAAGATCCAATGTATGCGGAATTTGAGAAGGAGCTGCCCAAGCCGATGTCAACACGGCTTGCCGTGCTCTGTCTTGTGGTTGGCCTTGTTGTACTGGTAGCCAGTTCAAAAATTCTGGTCTGGGGCGCCGTTCAAATTGCTACTGAATTTGGCGTCAGTGACCTGCTGATAGGCCTCACAATAATTGCAATCGGCACCAGCCTTCCCGAACTTGCCGCCTCAATCACAGGCGCCCTGAAAAACGAGCATGACATTGCTATTGGCAATGTGGTCGGTTCCAACATGTTCAATTCACTGGCCGTCATGGGCATTCCCGGACTAATATACCCGTCAACCCTGGATGCCGGTGTACTCGATCGTGATGTACCTGTTGTTTTCATCCTTACCATAGCGCTGGTGATAATGGCTTATGGATTCAAGGGACCTGGCCGTATCAACCGCTTCGAAGGTGCGATTCTTCTCACCTGCTTTGTTGGCTACCAGGTATTACTTTATTTCACCGAGCTTTAAACACTCTGAGTCAGATATTTATGACACAAACGGATTTTAAAAAACTGGGGCTTGCTGTCATCGAAACCGAAATAGCCTCGGTAAATACGCTAAAAAGCAGAATTGATGACAGCTTTGCCCGTGCCTGCGAACTGATGCTCAACTGCGAGGGCAGAATTGTTGTAACCGGTATGGGCAAATCCGGCCATATTGCCGGCAAGATTGCAGCCACCCTGGCCAGCACCGGCAGCCCGGCCTTTTTTGTACACCCCGGTGAAGCCAGCCACGGCGATCTTGGCATGATCACTGCAAAAGATGTCGTCATAGCCCTGTCAAATTCAGGCAATACCGCGGAAATACTCACGATTGTGCCCATCATCAAACGCCTGGGTGTACCATTGATCAGCATGACCGGGAATCATGGATCTCAACTGGCGACCGAGGCTACCATCAATCTGGATGTCGGCGTCGAAAACGAGGCCTGCCCTTTGGGACTGGCACCAACCTCCAGTACAACCGTTGCCCTCGTCATGGGAGATGCATTAGCAGTGGCGCTGCTGGAAGCACGCGGCTTTACTGAAGAAGACTTTGCACTGTCGCACCCGGGCGGAAGCCTTGGCCGCCGTCTGCTGCTGCATGTTTCAGACATCATGCACACCGGTGACGATACGCCACGCATTGCACCCGATGCATCTATCACGGAAGCACTGCTGGAGATGAGCAGCAAAGGCATGGGCATGACCGCGATTGTTGATAATGACGACATCGTGCTGGGCATATACACAGATGGCGACCTGCGCAGAACCCTGGACAAAAATATTGATCTGCAACAGACGCGAATTGACGAGGTAATGACTAAAGACTGCAAAACCATTGATGCCCATGATCTGGCAGCTGAAGTACTGAAGCTGATGGAAGATCACAAAATTAATGGTGCCCTGGTCACAGATGCGGACAACCGGCTGATCGGTGCGTTGAACATGCACGATTTGCTCAGGGCGGGTGTGATGTAATATCCAGTTAACAGTGAACAGATAACAGTGAACAGTGTACATATCTTGCCAATCACTTATCTTTTCTCTGATAACTGTTCACTGTTAACTATTAACTGGTTTCAAGATGAAGGACATATTGGACAAAGCAAAAAAGATAGAACTCGTCATATTTGATGTTGACGGTGTGATGACAGATGGCAGCCTGTTTATGGGTGATGACGGTCAGGAGTACAAGGCTTTTAACTCACTCGATGGACATGGCATGCGCATGCTACAGGAAGGTGGCGTTACAGCAGCAATAATTACGGGACGAAAATCTAATGTGGTTGAACACCGCATGAATGACCTGGGTATCACCCGCATCTATCAGGGATACCGGGATAAAATCCCCGCTTATGAAGCATTAATGGATGACATCGGGCTTGAAACAGAACAGGTGGCCTATGTCGGTGATGACGTTGTAGACCTGCCCATTATGACACGTGTCGGATTTGCCATTGCAGTACAGGATGCACACCCCTATGTAAAAAAGCATGCTCACTGGATTACTCAAAACAATGGTGGCCAGGGTGCCGTGCGCGACGTGTGTGAACTAATACTAGAAGCCAGAGGTCTGTTAACACAGACACTCGAGTCATATTTGTACATACCGAAGTGAAAACGCAATTCACACTTGTAACATTAGTAATTATCGCCCTCTTAGGAATATGGAGCGTTTTACAAGCCCCGGATGAAGCGCCAGTCGTTATAGAAAATCCACATTTTGTAGATGCTTATGCAAAAAACTTCACTATGTTTTCAATGGACAAGAAAGGGCAGCCCTATTACACACTGACTGCTGATTTGATGGAACATTTCAATGACACAGGTGAATCCGAGATCTCAGAACCTGTATTCAACATTAACAGGGATGAAGACGCGTGGGTAATAAGTGCCAGACGTGGCAAAATTGACGATGACAGTACCTGGGTGACACTCAATGATGAGGTTGTCATGCTACAGAAGAACTCTGACAATCCATTGCAGCTTAAAACCAGCAAAATGCGTTTTAATACTAAAACGCAAATAGCCCACAGTGACAAAAAGGTTGATATTACCCAGGGTGCATTGTCATTGAAGTCGAATGGAATGGTATTCAATAATATCTCCGGTGACCTTGAACTACTTGCAGGTGTTAATGGAATCTATGTTAGAAATTAAGGCTTCAATCTTGATGTTGTTGCTTTGTACAATCGCAATGACAGCCACTGCCGAGCAGGAAGCTGCGCGATTAACAATCGCCCCGGTAAATATTTACGCCGACTACATGAAATATGAAATCCAGACCGGTATCAGCACATACACGGGTAATGTTCGTGTAACACAAAACGATATTGAACTGACTGGCGACAAAGTGATTGCTGTTCAGCAGGAAAAAACACTTAAAAATATAACGGTCACAGGCTCACCAGCAAAGTATCGCCAGTTGGCAGAAGATGGCAACTATATCATTGCACAAAGCATGAAAATGGAGTACCAGGCCAATAACAACAGACTTACCCTGAGCGATAAAGCACGCCTCGAACAGGCCGGCTCGGTTATGGAGAGCGAGCAAATCATATACGACACCATCAATGAGGTCGTTATCGCCGGTGACGACAAGACAAACAAGCGCGTCAACATCACCATCACACCTGAAAATATCAAAAAGCAGTAAACCATGCCTGAACTGTGTGCTGAAAACCTGGTCAAGCGTTACAAATCGCGAACAGTTGTAAGCGATGTTTCTCTCGCTGTTAATAGCGGTGAAGTTGTCGGCTTGCTGGGCCCTAATGGTGCAGGCAAAACCACCAGCTTTTACATGATGGTTGGCCTGGTGAGGGCCGACGAAGGCAATATCTTTCTCGATGGCGAAGACGTCACTCAACTTCCGCTGCATGCCCGTGCCCAGCGCGGCGTCGGTTACCTGCCCCAGGAGGCCTCTGTATTCAGGAAACTGTCGGTCGAAGACAACATTATGGCCATTCTGGAAGCACAAAAAACAAGCCGGCAGGAGCGTGAAGAGCAGCTACAGATGCTGCTTGAAGAGCTGCAGATCGAACACATTCGGGAAAATATCGGCATGAGCCTCTCCGGCGGTGAACGCCGGCGCGTAGAAATTGCGCGCGCACTCGCCTCGAAACCGGCATTTATCCTGCTGGATGAGCCTTTTGCAGGCGTTGATCCAATCTCGGTGATCGATATCCAGAAAAGCATTGAACACTTGATCAGCCTCAATATCGGCATCCTCATCACCGATCATAATGTGCGAGAAACCCTGGGAATATGTCATCGCGCTTATATATTGAGCGATGGTAAGATAATTGCTCATGGACAGCCTGATGACATTCTCGAAAACGATCAAGTGCGTGAAGTCTATCTAGGCCACGATTTTCGACTATAAATAGGTATAGAGAACGTATTAAAACGCCAATTAGATACAGGAGGCAAATCCGGAGACGGATCGAGGCATAATTAATCCGAAGGGTATTCCTGAGATTCGTTGACGGAAGCCTTACCTGATCAGCTAAGCCCACCTCTAGCACCCAGTATGAAACCATCCCTTCAGTTAAAACTCGGCCAGCATCTGACGATGACACCCCAGCTGCAACAGGCAATCCGCCTGCTGCAACTGTCGACGATGGATCTTCAGACAGAAATCCAGCAGACACTGGAAGAAAACCCCATGCTGGAGATGGATGAAGAAACCCCTGGCACCGAGCAGGCGCCCCAGGAAAAGAGTGAAACTGAACTCACCCAGCAGGATGAGCAGCTGGACCTGGAGAGAAGCCACGAGCTGCCCGATGAACTGCCCGTCGATAGCGAATGGGAAGATATCTACGACGTAGCCACTGCGGGTATCAACAGTGCAGCTCAAACCTCCGATACTAATATCAATGATTATCTTGAAAATCAAAGCATAGAGGGTAACACACTGGCAGAGCACCTGCTCTGGCAGCTCAGGAACATGTCTACCAGTGACGCCGACTTCGCTATTGGCATCGCCATTATTGACGGCATCAATGATGATGGCTACCTCACCGAAAGCATCGAGGAGATCCATTCAGGACTGATCGATGATTTCGATATTGAACTCGACGAAGTTGAGGCAGTACTGCACCTTATTCAACGCTTTGACCCACTAGGCGCAGGTGCACGCGACCTGAAAGAGTGCCTGCTGCTACAACTTGAACAATTCGACGAAAGCACCGAGGGTCTTGCCGATGTACGTATGCTGATACGTGACCATCTTGAACAGATCGGCAGCCGTGATTACGCACGCCTGCTAAAGTCGACGCGCTTATCGGAAGAGAAACTCCATGAGCTGATCACATTCATACAGTCATTGAATCCAAAACCTGGCTCCACCATTTCACCAAATCGTGCGGAATACATTATTCCTGACATATTTGTGCGCAAGATTAATGGCGAATGGCTGGTTTCCCTGAATCCGGAAGCTGCACCCAGATTAAGAATCAATCCACTTTATGCCGGATATGTCAAAAAGTCAGGTCGTGGCAAGGACAGCAGCTACTTGAGAAACAGCATGCAGGAAGCTCGCTGGTTCCTGAAAAGCCTGCAAAGCCGCAGCGATACCCTGCTTCGCGTCGGCAAAGCAATAGCAGATCGTCAGCGTCTGTTCCTTGAATATGGTGACGAAGGCATGAAACCCATGGTGCTGCGCGACATCGCGGAAGAACTCGACATGCACGAATCCACCATATCCCGGGTTACCACGCAAAAATATATGCATACTCCACGCGGTGTATATGAATTCAAATTCTTTTTTTCCAGCCATGTCAGCACGGCAGATGGCGGCGAATGCTCAGCCACAGCTATCCGTGCCATGGTGAAAAAACTCATCGAAAACGAGAACCCAAAGAAGCCGATGAGCGATAACAAAATTTCTGCCTTTCTGGTCAAGGAAGGCATTAATGTTGCACGCCGAACTGTGGCAAAATACAGAGAAGCGATGTCCATCCCACCCTCAAATGAGAGAAAGCGTCTTGTTTGAGGCTAATTTCGGAGAGAAATATGCAAATTAATCTGACTGGTCACCATGTTGATGTCACAGATTCTTTAAAAAACTATGTCAATGAAAAAATGGGAAAGTTAGAACGTCATTTTGATAAGGTCAGCAATACTCACGTCATACTGACTCTTGAAAACCTTAATCACAAGGCTGAAGCCACCGTGCACATGAGTGGTAATGATATTTTTGCTGAAGCAAGTGAATCTGACATGTATGCAGCCATTGACTCACTTGTTGACAAGCTTGACCGCCAGGTCAAGAAATACAAGGAAAAACTCAAGAACCACTTACACCACAGACAGAGCGAAATTCCACAAGTCTGATGAAACTAATACAGCTTATCAGTCAGGACTCCGTTGTTTGCAACGCAGATGTAAGCAGCAAAAAAAGAGCCCTTGAGTTTCTCGCTGAATTACTTGCGAAAGAATCTGCAGCAATTGATGCTTTCGAAATTTTTCAGCATTTGACTGATCGTGAAAAGCTGGGTTCAACAAGCCTGGGGCACGGAGTTGCCATACCTCATGCTCGCACCAGTGGCAGTGACAGGGCCATTGGTGCTTTCATCAAGCTTGAACAAGGTATCGATTTCGACAGCCCCGATAACAAACCTACAGACTTGTTGTTTGCGCTTTTGGTACCGGAACACTACACAGATGAGCACCTGGAGATCCTTTCCGGTCTCGCCAGCTGCTTCAGCGATGAAGCACTGTGTCATAACCTGCGCTCATCAGGCACATCTAAAGAGCTCTACGACAGACTTACAGGCTGGCAGGTTTCAAGTCAGGCATCATGACCGAAGTCCTGTCTGCTGAAGCCATCATAGTTAATCTGTCGAATCAGATCGACTTCAGCTGGATAGCAGGCCAGGAAGACCCCAACCTCCCGCTGCACGAAATCGATGCGAGCCGGCTCGCAACCCTGGTTGGCCACCTGAATGTGGTGCATAAAAACCTGATCCAGGTGATCGGTAAAACCGAATGCGAGTACCTGCAGAGCCTCGAAGACACTTTTCGCAGCAATATGCTAAACGAAATTTTTTCAGGCAGGCCTGTAGCAATCATCATGTCAGATGGCATACCTGTACCGGACATGCTGATCGAATACGCCAACAGACACCACACCCCGTTATTAAGCTGCAAAACGGAGAGTAACGAAGTTGTTGATATTGCGCGCTTTTATTTGCACAACATATTCTCGGAAAAAGAGGTTGTACACGGTGTTTTCATGGAAGTTCTTGGCACAGGTGTACTCATTACCGGCCAAAGCAGCGTCGGTAAAAGCGAACTCGCACTTGCGCTCATAGCCAGGGGCCATCGCCTGATCGCAGACGATGCACCCGAGTTTACCCGTACAGGACCTGACATCCTTGATGGCAGAAGTCCCGGTGTTCTCAAGGACTTTATGGAAGTAAGAGGACTGGGTGTATTAAATATACGCGATATGTATGGTGATAATGCACTCAAACTTAACAAGTACCTCAGGCTTATTGTCCACCTCAAACGCCTTACTGAAAAAGAGTACGCACAACTGGATCGACTACAGGGAGAACGAAAAGTCCGTAACGTACTGGGTATCGACATACCGCAAATACTGATACCTGTAGCACCCGGCAGAAATACTGAAGTCCTGGTTGAAGCCGCTGTACGCAACCACATTCTAAGCATCTCTGGCAATAATGCTGCACAACAATTCATCGAGCTCCAGCAACACGCCATCAACAATCAATCATTATAGTTTTTAATGAACCTGGTAATCATCAGCGGTCTTTCAGGCTCCGGCAAAACTGTAGCCCTGCACACACTTGAAGACGAAGAATATTATTGTGTCGATAACCTGCCTTTGGGATTACTACCCGAATTTGTCCAACGTGTGGTAAACAGAACCATACAGCCTTACGAAGACATTGCTGTAGGCATCGATGCACGAAGTGAATCTCATGACCTGCGACGTTTCTCTGAAATCATCAAGCCTTTAACAGAACTGGATATCAATATCGAGGTGATCTATCTGCAAGCCGAACTGGCCACCCTGATAAAACGCTTCAGTGATACTCGCCGAAGACATCCACTAGCACGTAAAGGACTGCCATTAGCAGAAGCCATAGAAGTGGAAAGAAACCTGCTCAGTGATATCGCTGCAGGATCCGATCTTTTTATCGATACGACATTCACAAACATTCATCAACTACGCGAACTAATCAAGGAACAGATAGTAAGGCGCGAGAAAAAAAACAGCCTGTCCGTACTGTTCCAGTCATTTGGCTTCAAACATGGGGCGCCAACAGATTCGGATTTTGTGTTTGATGTACGTTGCCTGCCCAACCCGCACTGGGAACACCAGCTTCGTCCATTAACCGGCCTCGATGCTGAAGTCATTGATTTTTTGCAAAATCATGCAGAAGTTGAGCAAATGCTGGATTATATTCGAAGTTTTTTACAAAACTGGATACCGAAATTCGAGCAACAAAACCGTTACTACCTGACAATATCCATTGGCTGCACAGGAGGGCAGCATAGATCGGTGTATATTGCACAGCAGTTATGCGAGGATTTCACGGGCAAGGTAGATACGGTAACCATTCGGCACAGAGAACTTGGGTAAGCATGAAATCATGAGCGTCGCACTGTTACTGGTTACACATAAGAATATTGGCAATGATATGCTAATGATTACAAGCTCGATCCTCAACGACGAGCTAAAAAATACTACTTGCGTTGAAATACCCATGGATGCAGATATAGACGGCATGAAACAGCAGATTGCCAACGCACTGTCAACCCTGTCTACTGACGAAGGTGTGCTTATTCTCACTGACAGCTATGGCAGCACGCCTTGCAATATTGCCAATGAATTTCTAGATAGCAAGAACAGGGCCCTCGTAAGCGGACTTAATTTGCCAATGCTTATCCGTGTGATGAATTACAGGACACTGCCTGTGGAAGAACTTAAAGAAGTGGCAATTGAGGGCGGCAAGCATGGCATCACCTCAACATCGAATTAACATGGAGGCCAGCCGTAACGTAGAGATTGTTAACAAACTTGGCATGCATGCCCGCGCGGCAGCCAAGTTTGTAAAACTCGCCACAAGCTTCAAGAGCGATATTGATATAGAAAAGGACTCGCGACGCGTAAACGCCAAGAGTATTATGGGCGTTATGATGCTTGCAGCCAACAAAGGCTCAACCATAACTATTCACGCAGAAGGCAGTGATGCCGAGAAAAGCCTGGATGCACTCGAACAGTTGATAAATGGCCGTTTCGATGAAGACGAATAATTGATTGTCACATACGAGAAATAGCATTTGAGCATAATTCTTAACGGCATCGGGGTATCACGGGGCATCGCCATAGGCAAGGCCTATGTGTATGTACGCGCGACGACAGAAGCAACAGAATACAACGTTCCCGCCAGGTATCATCAAAAAGAAATAGAAAGACTGCAACAGGCTGTAAATGAGGCCAGTGAGCAGTTACATGAAATAAAAAACAAGATCGCAGCAGAGACGCCGGAAGACATCCTGGTATTCATCGATTCCCACTTGCTGATGATGGAAGACCCGGCATTTGACGAAGGTTCAGCTGCAATAATAAGGGAATTCTCCTGCAATGCCGAATGGGCGCTTCAGGTTCAGTGCGACCGCCTGGTACAGGTATTCGACGAAATGGAAGACTCATATCTCAGAACACGAAAGGATGACGTGATCCATGTCGTACAGAGAATCCAGCACTGCCTGGCAGAAAAGCCGGAATCAAAAGCGGAACCTGTAAAACTCAAAGGGCGCATCGTTATTTCCGATGACCTCACACCAGCGGACACACTGATGATGCAGCATCAAAAGGTGGCTGCTTTTGTCACCGAATTCGGCGGCCCCCTGTCTCACACAGCAATTCTGGCCAGGAATCTCGGCATTCCCGCCATCGTTGGCGTTCATAATGCACGCCAGCTAATTCATCCGACTGAACAGTTAATTGTTGATGGACACTATGGCGTTGTCATCGGTGAGCCTGATCCGCGCTCACTGAAACACTACAGAAAACTGCGGCAAACGAATGTAGAGCGCAAACAACGGCTCAACCGGCTGATAAACAAGCCCTCTACAACAAAAGACGGTGTTCACATTCTGTTACAGGGCAATATCGATCGACCGGAAGACATCCGTAAACTGAAGCAATACGACAATACCGGCGTCGGTTTATATCGCACTGAAATGCTGTTTCTGGAAAACAACCAGTCAGTTGATGAAGAAACACAATTCAAAACATATAAGCGTGCATTGTTCCGTCTTAAGGGCAAACCATTAACCATTCGCACGCTTGACCTCGGTGCTGACAAAGAAATACAGGAGTCCATGGGCCAGGGCCCAATGGCACACAACCCCGCCATGGGCTTGCGCGCAATCAGACGATGCCTGAAAGAGCCTGAAAGCTTTATCCACCAGTTATGTGCCATCATGCGAGTTGCGGCCTATGGCGATGTAAAAATGATGATCCCGATGTTGACCAATATCCATGAGCTGGATCAGGTATC
This sequence comes from uncultured Thiotrichaceae bacterium, assembly GCA_964600755.1. GTDB lineage: Bacteria > Pseudomonadota > Gammaproteobacteria > SZUA-229 > SZUA-229 > JABDQW01. Next base: position 4,267 of record CAZRKQ010000063.1, on the reverse strand, counting down.
AGCATTGATAGAACATGCCACGGAACTGTTGCATCAACGTAAGGTTCGATTCAATGACAATATTGAAATTGGCGCCATGATAGAAGTCCCGGCAGCTGCAATATCCTCAGAAGTATTTGCCAATCGACTGGACTTTCTTTCAATTGGAACCAATGACCTGATCCAGTACACCCTCGCTATTGACCGTATCGATGATGAGGTCAACTATTTGTATAATCCGTTACACCCTGCTGTGCTGCAATTAGTCAAGACTACGATCGATGCAGGCACAAAGGCCAAAGTACCCGTATCTATGTGTGGTGAAATGGCAAGCGACCCTAAATACACCCGCCTGCTGCTCGGCATGGGACTGAATTATTTCAGCGTCCAGGCCAATGCCATTCTTGAAATAAAGGACATTATCAATAACAGCAATCTCGGCAAACTGCGCACCAAGGTACGGAAAATTTTGAACTGCCATGATTTAAATGAAATCGAATCACTCGTAGACAAGCTGAACAAATAAATTTCTGCTTTTATTCTGAAACATACAGCGGCGTGCTAGACTTCTGCAGCAACCGCCCCGCCGAATGCATATGCTTACAGCAATCGAGTGTTGATCGAAGATGGTAGATAATGATCCAATCGAAAAAACCGAGTCTCAGCTGAAGGCACTCTCCGCCGTCCTCGAAACGGGCACGATGCAGCATGCACGGCGCATGCTTACCGAACTGAACCCCGCTGAAATCGCTGACCTGCTTGAATCCCTGCCCTATACCGAACGCAACCTGCTCTGGGACCTGGTTGATCCTGAAAAAGAAGGTGAAGTTTTACTTGAAGTTGGTGATGAAGTCCGCGCCACGCTGATTCGCGACATGCCACCTGAAGACCTGGTGAATGCTACGGAAGGCATGGATGTGGACGACCTTGCTGACTTCGTGCAGTCACTGCCGGGCAAGGTAACTGCTGAAGTTCTCACCTCTCTAGATTCACAGCGCAGAAGACGCCTGGAAGCAGTGCTGTCATACCCGGAAGACAGCGCCGGCGGTTTGATGAACACCGATACCGTCACGGTGCGCCCGGAAGTAACGCTTGAAGTTGTCATGCGCTACCTGCAACGCCTTGGCGAATTACCCAACAATACTGACAATCTTATCGTTACCACCCGCGATAATCGCTACATTGGTGTATTGCCATTAACTACATTACTTACCTCGGAACCACAGTCATTCGTTATCGATGTTATGAATCGCGAGATCGAGGCCATTCCAGCTGAAACCGAGGATGATAGTGTCGCCAGGATCTTCGAGGACTATGACTTGCTGTCTGCGCCTGTAGTCGATGAAGAAATGAGATTGCTTGGTCGAATAACCGTCGATGATGTTGTTGACGTTATTCGTGACGAAGGTGACCACTCTGTTATGGGCATGGCCGGCCTTACCGAAGAGGAAGACCTGTTCGCACCTGTGATTCCCAGCTCACGCCGTCGTGCACTCTGGCTTGGCATCAACCTGATAACCGCGTTCATGGCATCATGGGTGGTGTCGAATTTTGAAGGCACACTGGAGAAAGTGGTTGCGATTGCGGTATTGATGAATATTGTCGCCAGCATGGGTGGCATTGCCGGTACTCAGACGCTGACGCTGGTGACGCGCGGCCTGGCATTGGGCCAGGTCAGCCGGCAGAATCGCAACTGGCTGGTGTCGAAAGAACTCATCGTTGGCCTGTTCAACGGTATCATCTGGGCACTGGTTGTTGGCGGTATAGCCTTCCTGTGGTTCAAGGAGGCCAATATAGGAATGGTCATCGCCGCTGCAATGATCATCAACCTGGTCGTTGCCGCTTTTTCGGGTGCAGCGATTCCATTGGTACTCAGAAAACTGGGCATTGATCCGGCCATTGCCGGCAGCGTTGTCGTGACCACCGTAACCGATATTGTCGGATTGTTTGTCTTCCTCGGACTGGCGACGATTTTCCTTATTTAAAACCTTTCAACGTAATTTAAAACTTTTCAACGCAAAGACGCAGAGACGCAAAGGTCGCGAAGGAATTTTTTAGTCCACAGATGAACGCAGATAAACACGGATATTAAACATGTTTTTTGTCCGTGACAAAAATGTCAGGAGCATTTTTGAACGCACAAGGTGCGGCCCCGAATGATAATGAGGGGTGGAGGGCAGGAAGCTCGAAATAATAACGCAAAGGACGCAAAAAATGCTAAATCCTTTAGTTGTGTTTTGTCTTATTAGCGTTTTTTGCGTTTTTCGCGGACCATTATTCTTTTTCCGGCTTGTACCGAAGACACTGGACTCCTGCATCCGCAGGAGTGACATAAATATTATCTGCGTTCATCTGCGTTCATCTGTGGACCATAAAAAACTTTGCGGCCTTTGCGTCTCCGCGTCTTTGCGTTTACTTTCTTTTATTCGCCGCGATACGCAAACGCAAGGCATTGAGCTTGATGAAACCTTCGGCATCTTTCTGATCATATGCACCGGCGTCATCTTCAAAGGTCGCGATGTTTTCATCGAACAACGAATCACCCGAGCGACGGCCGACGACTTCGACATTACCTTTATACAGCTTGAGGCGAACATCGCCGTTTACAACCACCTGCGAAGCATCGATCATTTGTTGCAGCATTTCTCGCTCGGGACTCCACCAGTAGCCGTTATAAACCAGCTTGGCATAACGCGGCATTAGCTCATCCTTCAGGTGCGCCACTTCGCGATCAAGCGTTAATGATTCAATGGCACGATGCGCCTTGAGCATGATGGTGCCGCCCGGTGTTTCATAACAGCCACGCGACTTCATACCAACGTATCGATTCTCAACAATATCGAGACGGCCAATGCCATTATCGCCGGCCAGTTGATTCAACTGCGTTAGCACCTCCGCTGGACTCATCGATTTGCCGTCGATGGCGACAATATCACCCATCTTGTAGCTGAGCTCGATATAGGTCGGCGTATCCGGGGCTTTCTCAGGTGAGACAGTCCAGCGCCACATTTCTTCTTCCGGCTCTGCCCAGGGATCCTCGAGCACCCCGCCTTCATAGGATATGTGCAATAAATTCGCGTCCATCGAGTACGGCGACTTTTTACCCTTGTTGAAATCAACAGCGATATCATGCTGCTCTGCATAGGTCATTAATTTTTCACGAGAGAGCAGGTCCCATTCCCGCCACGGCGCAATAATATGCACACCCGGTTTCAGCGCGTAAGCACCAAGTTCAAAACGCACCTGGTCATTACCCTTACCGGTTGCGCCGTGTGAAATTGCATCGGCGCCAGTCTCATTCGCTATTTCAACCAGGCGCTTGGCGATCAACGGGCGTGCGATCGAGGTGCCGAGCAGGTATTCACCTTCATAAATGGCATTGGCACGGAACATCGGGAATACATAGTCACGCACAAATTCTTCACGCAGGTCCTCGATATAAATTTCCTTAACACCCATTGCTTCCGCTTTGGCACGTGCCGGCTCGACTTCTTCACCCTGACCGATGTCCGCGGTAAATGTCACCACTTCACAAGCATAGGTATCTTCCAGCCATTTCAATATGACAGAGGTATCGAGACCACCTGAATAGGCGAGCACGGCTTTGTTTATGGTAGTTTTGTTGGCAGACATCTGGCGCTCCAGTCGAGTTTTAATTCAGGGGCGGGATTATACAGGCTGAAATCAGTGAATAGTTAACAGTTAATAGTGAACAGTGAAAAAACAAATCCTGGAACTGTTCCCGGTAATTTCATCTACCCCCTCCCTGAGATCACAGCATACCCTTTAACTTCGTAAGCTTTTGATTATTACACCCACTGTTCACTGTTCACTATTAACTATTCACTGCTTTTTTGGTTCGACTATGTAGCGATTAACTTCTATAATTCCGCTTCCTGCCAGTATTGATCCACCGGAAATTGTTCGGGAAAACCCGCTGGCCAATTATCGATAACAAAGAATTTCGTAGAAATTGCGCTGAAATATAGAATAAATGTCGCGATTTGTACCAAACGTGTGAGAGACACATGACAGAGAAACACGATATAGACCCCCAGGAAACCCTGGAATGGCTGGACGCACTCGATGCTGTCATCGCGAATGAGGGTCTGGAACGCGCACATTTTCTGCTCGAAAAGCTGATCGACGATGCTCGTCGCTCAGGTGCCAATCTGCCGTTCACCAACAACACCGCATACCTCAATACTATCCCGACGCATATGCAGGAACCGCACCCGGGTGACACGGCCATCGAACGCCGCATCAAGTCACTGGTACGCTGGAATGC
>CAZRKQ010000062.1:0-6820 GCA_964600755.1 uncultured Thiotrichaceae bacterium | reverse complement strand
AGCAAATGTTTGCAGCAATCCGTGTCAGGTGCGGAACCTGAACTGCGCCGCTTATTACAAAAGTACGTCGACGATCTCGAGAGCCAATATAGTGACGACTTTGTGGCGCAAGCCCGCCGCGTTCTGCATACCGCGCTGCTCACGCAACATGCCACAGCCGAACAGGTTGCCGCGCTGTTTTCTATTCACCCGCGCACCCTCAATCGCCGCCTGAAGCTTAGTGGCACTAATTTTCACGAACTCGCCGACAAAAGCCGTTTTGAAATTGCCCAGCAATGGCTGGAACACTCGTCGATGGAACTGACTCAGATTACCGCTGCGCTGGGCTATGCGGACACCAGCTCTTTCACGCGCGCATTCCGGCGCTGGAGCGGAACGACACCGTCACTTTGGCGCAAGCGATGCCAGCAAACGGCCTCCGAACACAAGCGCGCTGCTACTGCAAGCGATTTCAGTTGAGGCGGCCCAGGTTTGATTGGCGTCAGTGAAAAAACTCTGAACCGTCCTGGCGATAATGATTACGAAAAAATCTACTTGTATCCCGATTCACATGCCTTTTGTTGTGGCATTGCAGAACATCCTGCAGCAGTTTGTAATTAAATCGTCCGTTTTATTGGGTAGCAAATCATGGACATCCATAAATTCAATTGTTGCTACGGTATCAGCAAGACGTATTTTAGACTACGTAAAGGGGTCAAACCCCTTTAATTCGTTATTCAGAATTCCAGAATTCGTTATCATATTAAATTGATGATCAGCAATGATATTCCAACAAGGCCCATGATGGCATGGGCTATGACCGCAACCATCGACGGCGGTCTGTTCTCTTCATGTAACGCAAAGACCATGCCGCCGCACACTATAGCGAAGAACAGAAAAAGGGCGGCGACGTTATTAATCTTGTCTGTCGGGCCGGTGAATATCTCTGTGAACAATACTATGATACCGGACAGCGCAAGACCTGCATGCGTGACGGCAAGACCAGGCGAGCGCTTGTGTTGACGCAGACCGATAAAGACCAGGTAAATGCCGACCGCTATGGCTGAGATAAGAAGGAGAACTGTGGTGAGTAACAGATTCATCAATATCTTAAGGACTGGTTATCTTGAGTCGCATGTAACAAAAAGGGGTCGGTGACAAGCAAATATTGTTAGCCTATATAAATGCTTCTCATTTGTCACCGAACCCTTTTCTGCCTTAAACGGAATCGTGACGCTGGATTATATCGACAATGATGTTATGGTGCTTAACATGAATGGAACTGCCACATTAACGAATATTAACGGAAGCACATCCGCGAATATACTAAACGGCCAGATTCAAGCCGCAGTCACTCTGCCAATAAACGGTGTAATCGACATGACGACATTAAATGGAGATATTGACCTCGAAATACCAGTAAACACTTCTGCGGTATTATCAGCCAGCGTTACCGTCGGAACGATCATTACGCAGAATCTAATTCTTAAGAACGAGGTAAGCACACTCCCCTTTTTGAGCGGGACACTCGGCAGTGGGCAAGGGACTATTAAATTGGAATCAAAGCAGATTGGAAATATTACGGTAACTGGTAATTAAGGAGAAAAATTAATCGACACATGCACCAGAGAAACCGTGGTCTGTTCCCTGTTATTCCTCTTTGTTTAAAATTAAATCACTCCGGCGCCTTTAATTATTTCTATAGTTTATGAAGGTTAGGCTGGTCCGACCCGGTTAAGCGGTTTAATGTTTACTATAACCCATCTTCACACCAGGCAATTGGCAACTTTTCTGGATCAAATATGTAGTCACATACGTTTATAATTCTCCCCTTCTTGATCCTGATAACACTTACTCCACTAACCATTATATTAATACCTTTCCGGTTGGTGACAGAGTTGTCCCATTCTACAGTAATGACATTGGTACCAATTAGATCAAATATATTGTCCACACAAATACTATTTATAGAAAAATGGACTGAAGGACCGGCATCCATTAAATTGTTGAACCAGGCTGATACATTACTCTTTCCTTTATTTGTTCCACTAACAGACACATTCCCGGGATATATGAAAATTGCATTGTCATCCCATAATGAAAGGAACTTTTCCATATTTCGATCATTAAAATATGAAAATGCAGACCGTATTTTTTGTTTCGCTATGAGGGCACCCAACATACATAACTCCTATTGTAAATCTCCTTATATTTTAGCCGGGGTCAGACTGGTATTTCCTGATGAATGCGTAAAGGGGTCAGACCCCTTTAATTTTGCAAACGGACCTGAAAGGTGTAAAACAGTTTTACACTTTTCAAATTTTAATTGAATCAATTACTCCTAAGTGATTGTATTAATGCCAGATAGTTAAACTTGCATGAATATTGCATGTTCCTATGGCAACAAGTAATCGATGCAGGACATATGGGTATTCAATTGCACAAATTTAATCCCTCCGGCACCTTTAATTCAGGAGAGACTGAAATGCGTAAGTTTATGACATCCACCCTCGGTGCCATCCTCGCCCTTGGCGTCATTAGCGGTAGCGCGGGCGCGGCGAACTTCACGAATATAGCCTTCGGCATCAGCATCGATGTCGATGACGCACTGACAAGGCAGCCACCGTTGCGTGATATTCAGTACTTCAAATCGCAGGACAAGTCCGGGTCGCTGATGATCAAACGTATCCATGACCTCACCATCATCGACTTACTGGAAGAGCTGCGCGACGTTGGTTATCGCGACATGCGCGATGGCGTCATCCTCGGAATGACCGGCGAACCGATCGAAGCCGACATCGAGTCGGGTCGCGGATTGCTGATACCGGTGAGAGGCCGGATCCGCGGTCAGCAGATCACGGGTGTGGTCGGCGCCTATTCGGGCCATGACGGCCAGGGCTTTCTTGTTATCGGCACCGCCAAACCTGAATACTGGGCCGCATGGGAACCACGCATGAAGACGATGTTCGACAGCGTCCGCTTTGTCGAGATCGACCGTAAAACCATGGTCGAGGATTGGGAAGACCTGCTCAAGGGCAAGAAGCTGCAGTACAAGCGTGCGCAGGTGACCACCAATACCCCGGCCGGCTCGTTTGTCGGCGGCGCGGCGTACCGGGATTATCACCTGTGCAGCGACGGCACCGTGATGCGCAAATCAGCTTCAGTCGGCCAGGCAGCGGATCAGAACAAGGCGGTTTACAGCCGAAGCATGAACCGGAGCCGCGGCACATGGCATGTGATCGTATCGGCAGGCGTGCCCAAACTGATCGTGCGTGACGGCCCCGAGCAAAAGCTCACGCTGGAATTTGAGCACGAAAATTTCCTGTTGAGCGGCAAGCCGTACACCATCACCGCCAGCGACCTGTGCAAGTGAGATACCACAAGGCCGGCGGATCGTTCGGCCAGGCCTCGGGTCTCGGTAACTGTCATCCAATCCTGTTATGACACGTGGGAGAAACATAATGCGTAGATTCATATCAACACTATCCGGCATCGTGCTGGGCCTCGGCTGTTTTGTCGGCATCGGCAATGCGGCGAATTTCAGCGACAACAGCATCGGTATCAGCATCGACCTCGACGACGAGCTCGTCGAGCAGACGCAATGGCGCGGCTACCGTGTCTTCAATACAGCGGACAACACTGCGTCGGTTCTTATCAGGCCTGTCTATGATCTTCGCCTGTACGACCTGAAAGAGGACCTGAAAGGCGGTGGCTTTGACGACGTCGACGGCATCGACCTGATCGTGACTGGCGCTGAAAAATCGGCCCAGGTCAGCCAGGGCAGCAGTGTCCTCGTGCCGGTCAAGGGCCGCGTCGGCGAGTACAAGATCAGGGGCGTGTTCGGTGGTTTCTCCGGATTCAACGACCAGAACTTCTTTGTTATCGCCGCGGCAAGGCCGGATTACTGGAACGATTGGAAGCAGCGCATCAAGGCCATGTACGACAGCATTCGCTTCATCGAGATCGACTACTCGGAAATGATCACGGGCTGGGAGTACCGGCTCGTCGGCAAGAGCCTGGTGCCGCAAAACCCGGTCACCCGGGGCAACCTGGTACCGAAGCCGATCAACCTGTGCAGCAACGGCACTTTGGCGAATGAAAAGCCCGCGAACACCCAACCCGCCGCAACCGCGACGCAACAGACGGTGTGGAACGGCACTGCCTGGGTGACCGTGCCCGTGACACCGATGCCGCGCCCCCCGGCCCGGTGGCACATCGCTCCGATCCGCGGCAAGCCGACGCTGGTGATCCGCCACGGGCCGCGACCGCAGGAATTCAGGCTCGAAATGGAAGGCGATCAGCTTTACATAAACGGCAAGCCGTATAGCATTACTGAAAACACGCTGTGCCAGTAAGCGTATTTCTAACCAGAAGGATCAGAGTCGTTTGATATTACTTAGTGCAATATATTTCAATCGACTCAGACCCTTTTGATTCCTAACCTGACGGAGAACAACATGAGATTTTCCATACTTAAAATCATGACTGCATCGGTCGTTCTGTTTTTCGGCTGCCAGACAAGCCTGATGGCGGAGGACAGCGCAACCAGTCAGAAAGCCGACGAGCAGCCGGCCGCACAAAGCACGGCCAGGGCACCCACCGCCACAATTCCGCCACAACAGGCCTGGCGTGGTTATTACCCGCATCGCCCCTACTACAGACCCTATCGGCGAAGAGACAGTGGCAGCGGGTTCGGTTTCGGCAGCGGCAGCGGCCCGAGCTTTGGTTCAAGCCGCGGCCCTGGCCGGGGCTGGGATAACTGGGGCCGCGACCCATTCTTCGATGACCCCTTTATGAATGACCCGCACTTCGGCCGCGACCCCTGGAGGCGAAATCGCAGCGGTAGCGGGATCGGTTTCGGCAGCGGCAGTGGCCCGAGCTGGGGCTCAGGAAGCGGTCCCCGATTTCACGACCGCGGCCGAGGCCCACGTGACTGGGACAGCGGCGGAATGGGATTCGGTTGGTAAATACTTAATAAACATGGACAATAAAAAAGCCCCGCGACGCGGGGCTTTTTTATCAAATACTGCAATCAAAAGGGTCTGAGTCGTTTGATTTTGTCTAGACATTTGATTTCAATCGACTCAGACCCTATTGGTTACTATCTGGTCTTTTCCTGGTTTCCCGATTTTCAACCAGCGTTGGATTTTTTACAGAATGGACATGGCCACAATTCCTGGTGACAATCGTTTGCGCCTTGGGAATACCTTACATCTGGTTGTTACTAAGCGCTGGTTTTTAAGAGGACTTGAAAGAGGGTCAAGCTCTTATGAAAAAATTGGGGACAGACCCCAATTAATTGGTGTGATTCCTCTGAAAAAAACGTGGTCTGTCCCCTATTATTCTGACCCCACATAGCTATTTTAAACAAAGTAAATATTTTATTTTTTAATCAATGGGTGTCTATGTTTATTTCCGAACGTATTGTTATCACTGATTGCTCCATAATTGCTTGTTATTAAACCCTAAAGCTTCTAACTGTTCTACTACATTATGTATTTTTTCTAAATCTAGTAGAGTAACCATTTCTTCGTTACCGTCCAATACTGAATCAATGACATTTTTAGCTTCAGACAAACCAATTCCTGCGGCTTGTTTTACAAGTTTTGTTGCGCCAACTTTGTCTGCGCCTTTTTTCCAGCCAGTGATAATAATTGTAGGGCTTGGTTCACCATATGGGTCACCACAAGCCTCAAATGCTGCAACATAATGCTCAGTAGAATAAGCTGAACCAGTTTCATATATATTACCTGTAGCTTTGTCAACGATTACAGGGCCTTGACCAACTAACATGTCTCTAATGTCATTGCTTTTTATAAAATCTTTACTTTGGTAATAAAAAACAAAACACTTTTCATGTTCTTGTGTGGATTTTTCAATTACGGCGCAATCCGGCATTTTAGAAACTACTTTTTCTTCAACTAATTTTTGCGCTTCTATAGTATTCATTATTCAGTGCTAACGTTTAAGCCGTGCAAGCCTTTAGGGTCAGGCCTTATGTTTTACTTAAAATGTAAGGCCTGACCCCTGTTTCCTTTTGCTCTCTAGCATTTCTCTAGTTCACAATGTAAAAAGTAGTTTTCTTTCTTTTGTATCCAGTCAATAAACTTATTAACATAGCTTGATTTATCATCATCCATTTCAGCGAAGTGAACACCAAGTTTCAGGCGATCCTTCGAGTATTCATGATCTAGCCAGGCTATATAAGCGTTTATATTTAACCCATCTTCTAAAGAGTAATCAGGATGGAAGATATTAAGCTGGAGACAGCCATAACTACTCGCTGACTGCTCTGGATCTACATCTTTAAATAGAGGTGTATCTTTTGATATCGTCAGACAAGCGCCAGTTTCACTTATATCGATCACCAGACCGTGCTCAATATTATCATCAATACTAGAGAGAGAATAAACGTGGATGCGTGGCGCAGTTCTAAGTTCCTGTATATCAGCCATAAAGACCTCACATTGGTAGTTTAAGTATTAGAGTAAACCATTTTATCCCATGAAATAAGCAGGGTCAGATCACAATTGTTTCTAATATTAGCGAAAACTGTGATCTGAACTTCCCCCGTTCTCACGGACACAATTATTAAGCAGTATGCATTCTTTCATAAACCAATGGTGCTTCATAGCCTAAGTAAGAATGCAGTCGCTGCCGGTTATAATACAGCTCAATATCTTTAAAAATAGAATGTTTAGCTTGTTGTCTTTTGGCATAGCTTTCATCGTGTACTAGCTCTTCTTTCAATGTATGGAAGAAGCTCTCTGCTACCGCATTGTCATGACACTCACCCTTGCGACTCATGCTGCATACCATGTCATGCTGGTTAAGCTTTTCA
>CAZRKQ010000061.1:0-32522 GCA_964600755.1 uncultured Thiotrichaceae bacterium | reverse complement strand
AAAGTCCAGGTGAACATTGATGGTAAGCGCGTAAATATAAAGCCGGGACAGAACTGGTCAGAAGGTACCGGCACTATCAAAGATAGCTATTAACACACAATATGCGTAGTTGCGCCCCAGTCCAAAAAATAAAGCAGGATGGTATCGCTTTGCTGCTTTTAGTGATGTTAGTTGCCATGGCGGCTATATCGTATTTTTTAACAGCAATTTCATCTGATGATATAAAACAATATCAGCTTGATTCATCTAACAAAGCGCTGCAGCAGGCCAAGCAAGGGCTAATTGCATACGCAGTCACCTACAGTGATATAGACTCAGACAATGATACTTTCCCGGATTTTCCAGGTGAGGTTGGATTTCTGCCATGTCCGGATTATAACGACGGAGCACTGTCCGAAGGACAGGAAGATAATGGAAATTGTGGAGCCCGGTCTATTTCTAAAATAGGTTATTTACCATGGAGGACACTTGGGCTGCCAAGTTTAAAGGACGAAAGTGGAACCTGTTTAATGTATGCAGTAACCGGTGATTATAAAAATGATGAGTCAGGTTTTCCTTCATATAAAGCAGCGATGTTAAATGAAGACAGTAATGGCATGTTTCAAGTCGTCGATGAAGCAGGTGTCATTATTCAGGGGCAGAATCCAGATGACAGGATTGTTGCCATTATATTTGCGCCCGGCAAGCCTTTGCCTGGTCAAGGCAGGGCTGTTGAGCAGACAGGATCTGCATGTGGTATGGATTATGCCAATTACTCTGCTTATCTCGACACGGACGGAGGAACAGATAATAGTAGTGTAACTAATGCTGCATACCAGGTTGATCAGTTCATACATGCAACTGCTAACTCTATTAGTTATGAAAGCGTGAATCCTTATAATGACCGATTTGTAACTATTTCACGTGAAGAGATATGGCAGGCATTAGTTGCCAGATCTGACTTTATACAAAAAATGACAAATCTTTCTGAGGCTTTAGCCATGTGCCTTAGTAATTATGCTGCTGTAAACGGGTTTGGCCGGCTGCCATGGCCAGTGCAGGCAAGCCTTGCTGACTACCAGCAAAATGCAAGTTATGATGATAATACCAATGCTATTCCAGGTTACGCTGGGAGACTGCCTTTTATTGTTGATAACTCAAACGGTGATATCGGTGTAGTTGGCAGTGCAGAGCTATTTACGGTAGCGGCATGTAATGCGCTGCTGGTGACTTCGGGAGATCTGGTGGATCTGCAGACTCCAGGCTCTGAATATAGAAAGTTGTGGGATAACTGGAAAGACCATTTTTTCTATGTAACATCGCAGGACCATTCGCCATTAAACGGTGCGGCATTATGCGGGGCTAATTGTATTACTGTAGACGGAACACAAAGAGCGGGCCTGGTTATATTTGGTGGCTCGCGTCAGCCAGGACAAGTACGTAATGGCCCTGTTGCCGGTGATATAGATACAAAATTCGATGTATCTAATTACATGGAAAATGGAAATATTGCGGTTTTTCCAGACATTGGTGGCAATGGTGCATATAACACTGCAGGCACAAACGATATTATGTTTTGCCTGACAGCTCAGCCAATACCGGTTATAACACCATGTTGATACACAATAAAAGTATACGAATTGGTGGCCAGGGTGGTTTCTCACTCATAGAGCTCGCGATTGTTCTTATGATTATTGGAGCGCTCATTGGTAGTTTTATCGGTACCTTGGGCTCAAGAATCGAAAGCAGCCGATATATAGAAAGTAAATCCGAGCTGGATGATATTAAAGTTGCGTTTTATGGATATGCATCAAGCCAGGGATTTCCACATTTGCCTTGCCCTGACTGCCGTACAGCATCATGTGCTGCACTGACCTTGGGGAATTTCGCAAATGATGGCATTGAGGACAGAAACGGCGTTCTGTGCGATGCGAATGTCGATGGAACTTTAGGCAATCTTCCATGGCAGACGCTTGGAATTGGGGAAATTGATCCATGGGGAAACAGATATAGTTATTGGGTTTCAGATACTATAGTTGATAACACGGCAACCGCTTTTCAATTGGTCACTGTAATAAACTCCGCAACAATAAATACAAGGATTGGCGATAATATTGCGGTACTTACAGACACAGCAGCGGCAATCGTATTTTCACATGGTTCTAATGGTTTTGGTGCTATAAGTGCAGATGCTGTTTTGAGGGCGGCTGCATCTTCAGATGACGAAGTAGAGAATGCTAATAATGATAATGTATTCGTTTCAAGAAATATTACCGAGCCGGGATCAGAAACAACTGCGGGTGATGATTTTGAGTTCGATGATATGCTGATATGGGTATCAGAGTACGAACTCAAGGGTAAGATGGTTCAGGCAGGCGCATTGCCTTGATGGCTATTTGTTTGACAGGCAAAAACAGACATTCCCCTGGTTATTACTTTCAAGCTGCAGCCTGTATCCTGCACGCCTGGCTAACTGGTTGGACTGGTAAAGACCAATACCAAAACCATTATCTGAAAAAATAACTTCGTCAAATAACTGTCTACTTGTTTCTTCGGATACAGGCGAGCCGCTATCAAGAACGCGGAGGTTGATATTGTTATTGTCAGCCTGTAATGAAACAGTAATTGACAGATCAGGTTGCAACAGCCTTTTAGAGCGCGCATTATCAAGCAAATTTTCCGTGACAGTGTTAAAAACCTCGAGTGGTATCGACGGGTCAGCATGAATGGACTCTGTGAAATTAATATCACGACCGGCATATTTTGACTGCACTTCCTGCCACCATAATCTAAGCGATATCAATTCCGATGTTTCCATGGCAGGCGCACTGAGTTTATCCAGTGTTGCCTGCAATCTTTCAGTCAAGAGTGGAAGCTGTTTTTTAAGTATCTGGTATGCTTCGGAAGAACGCTCATCTTCATACATCACAGCCTGGGTAAGAGTTTTGGTTGATTGCAAAATGTTTTTGACATCATGTGTTAGTTTCGAGCCGGTTTCATAGATCGCGCGTAAATGCGCCTGTTTGGTTAACTGCCGTTCCTGTACTTTTGCTTTGTAATAGAACATCAGCACGCTGAGCAATAATTTTGTGTGCAACAGCAGAGCAGGGCCAACAGGGCTAAAAGCATATAAAGTTAATTCAACCTTGTCATCACGAACCATTACCAGGTGTTTTGTCCTGTCCCCTTCAAGTCCTTCTGTTTTATCTGTTTTCCAGTAGATACCACTTATCCAGTGCCTTTCGTGCAGGTATTTGATGCTGGTGTTGAGAAAGTAATCGGGTTCCAGCGAAGTATTGGCTTCAAGCGATGATAATTGTGATATCCATTGCTCGAATGGGCCACCAATATTAAGCAGGTATTTTTCCCATAACTGGGCGAGGCCGGAAAAGCCGCCTCTCGGCGTCCATAATAATGCCGTCACCAGTAAAAACAAGGCTGCAATAATAATAGTACTGGCGAGTGACTGTATATAGGGTATATTTGCTGTGAATGTGACTAGCACGCTTCCCATGCACAGGAAAAGGGTAAGTATTACAATCAGAAAGCCACGGATAAAATCAACATGTGTTCTGTAGCGATGTTCATCAGATCTTATGAAAAACAGTGGAACGAGTATAAGGATGAGAAAAAGTTCAAGTGTTGCCAGAACAGGCGTGGAGAAAGTGTGCAGATTAAATAACTCTGGCGTTGTTATAAGTATGAGCTGTAAAAAAAGCACGATAACAGCTATACCGTAGGCAACTCGCCCCATGCCTTGAGAAAAAATACGGCCAGTTAGCAAGCTGAGCAACAGCAGCAACCAGAAGGGCGTCAGCCAGACGTTAAGCCATACGAGAAAGACGCCAATGAAGCCAAGCAAGCCTATAAGCTTGCCCAGGCTAAAGTCCATTTCCTGCTTATATACGGGCTGCCACAACAGGAAGAACCCAAAATGTGTAATAAACAGGCTGCGGGAAATGTTTATGTTATCACTGAACGAAATCGCCGCTATCAGTGAAATCATCATGAACGCAAGAAGTCTGTGCTCATTGCCTAAAAGCAGTTTTTCAGATAGAAAAGACATCAAGTTATGCCTACACTTAACATGAATAATATTATTCGTGGTGGAAAAATGTTTTCGAAAATATTCACAATCTCGAAATTTACCATAATAGAGTCGATGCGTAATCGTTTGCTATGGCTGTCATTACTGGTAGTTGCTATTAGTTTTGGGTTGGTGGAGTTTATCGGTGAGCTGGCAATAACAGAACACAGAGTAACACAAGTGGCAGTGCTTGCTGCCTTTCTAAGAATAAGCGCGGTTATCATTGTGACGATGTTCGTTGTATCCAGTACTTTACGTGAACTGCAAGATAAAACGCTTGAAATGATACTGGCAATGCCAATACCTCGCGGCAGCTATTACCTGGGCAAATTGACGGGTTTTATTCAAGTATCGATTATTATTGCAATTATATTCAGTGCGATGCTGCTGCTATACGCATCAGCAGACCAGGTACTGATATGGGGCATATCACTCTTTTTTGAGCTAGTGCTTGTTGTTGCTCTCGGTCTGGTTATGCTCTTCACTTTCAACCAGATACCTGCTGCTATAACGGGTGTGTTCATTATCTATGCAGCTTCGCGTTCGGTCACCTCCGTTTATTTGATGTCGAAATATCCAATTATTTCACATGACACTATCTCGCAAAAGTTCATGGATGGCTTTGTTGAGCTATTGACCTGGGTTTTGCCCGATTTGCATCGATTCACCCAAACCGAATGGCTGGCTCACGGCACCGGCAGCTTTAACCTGTTAATGCCTGTTATCGGCCAGACATTGATCTATCTGGCATTATTGTCAGCAATTGCATTATTTGATTTCTATCGTAAAAACTTTTAATGATCAGGCACTTTACTGAAAAAGAAAGACCAGTCAGGGATGTCCCTTTAGCCGTTATTGTAATGCTGGTGGTATCACTCGCGATTCAGCTTATCTGGCACAGCCAACAGCAGCCAGTTAAAGCTAAAGCTGAGGATTTGCCGCGCCCAATGTCATCAGGGGCCTATGTCATGGCTTCATTTGGCGAACCCATGGCGGCAGCAAAAGTTCTGAATTTATGGTTGCAGGCATTTGATAACCAGCCGGGTATCAGTATACCGTTGCATTCACTTGATTATGCTGTTGTCACAGAATGGCTGGACACGATACTTGAGCTGGATCCAGCGGGGCATTATCCAATGCTGGTCGCAGCTAGAGTATATGGAAGCGTAAGTGATCGCGAAAAGCAGCGCATGATGATGGATTACATTTTCAGCAAGTTCAACGAAGATCCGAATAAGCACTGGCGCTGGCTGGCGCATGGCGTAATCACTGCCAAACATGAGCTCAAGGATATGGAGCTTGCCTTGAAGTATGCCGATGCATTGGCTGAAAAAGCCACAGGCGAGAACGTACCGTACTGGGCCAGGGACATGAAAATCATCGTGCTGGAAGATATGGGAGAAGTAGAGGCCGCAAAGATACTGGTCGGCGGCTTAATAGCCAGCGGGAAAATCAACGACCCCTATGAGCTTAACTTTCTGCAGAACAAAATACATAGTCTTGAGGAAAAACTGACGAAAATTCAACAAGATGTTGATAAATAGACAGATAATCAGCTATAAAACAGCGCTTATTGGTTATATTTGCAGGAAAACGGCTACGTATTAGTCTATATAAGTTGGTATGGTAATTGCTTTAATAACAATAACAACACTGCAATAACAAATGAAAGTGACAGTTATGAACACGCAAATTAGGCAAAAAGGCTTCACATTAATTGAAATCGCGATTGTCCTTGTCATTATCGGCCTGCTTTTAGGCGGTGTCCTCAAGGGCCAGGAACTCATTAACACTGCGCGCGTGCGTGCAATGAATAACACGGTTGATGGCATTACCGCCGCCTGGTTCAGCTTCCAGGATCGCTATAGAGCGTTTCCAGGGGATTACCTGGATGCCCAATCAACAGTCAACTTGCCCGGTGCAGGCGGTGTTGGCCCTGCGGGTGGCGATGGTAACGGACTGGTTGCTACTGATAATGAGAGAGCGCTTGTCTGGGTGCATCTTGAAGCAGCCGGCTATTTAACGGGCGGCTATAATGATGATGCAGCAACGGTCGTTGCTACTGATTACGCATGCCCGCCAACAGTTTGCCCGGACAACGGCTTTGGTTCGGGCATGAACCTGTCATATGGTGCACTGGTACAAACCGGTGTAGCAAACGCGCACGAGCTTATTAGTGGCCGCGGGATTCCGGTTGAAGTAATCGCCGAACTGGATCGTAAAGTAGATGACGGTTCACCCGTTTCTGGAGCAATGCAGTTGGGTACTGCCGGAACGGGGTGGGATGCAACCGACATGGGGCTGTGTATGGCAGGTACTGCTTATGATTTACAGAATCCAGGCGACAACTGCGCTGCTGTATTCAGAAATTTCTAATAAGTATCGAAAATGTTTTATCACAAGAGCCCGGTAGTGGGCTCTTTTTTATTCAGCAATAAAGCAGATGAACACACTCGCAATTCAATGTCAGAATGTTTGTAAATCGTATGGCAGACACCAGGTGCTGGATGGCGTTGATCTTGAAGTGCCTGAAGGTAATTTTTATGGTCTAGTCGGTATCAATGGTAGCGGCAAGTCAACAATGATAAAGGCAATTCTTGATCTTGTTTCAATAGATGGTGGTTTTATTAAATTATTTGACGAGTCGCACAGGAAAGTTAGTGCGAGAGCGCAGGTTGCATACCTTCCTGACAGGTTCTCGCCGCCGATTCATCTCAAGTGCAAAGACTTTATTCAATATATGATGGAGCTGCATTCGAGCAGTCAAAACAATGGAAAAATATTCGAAATGCTGGATGCACTGGAGCTTGACCGGGGAACAATGGAGTCTTCGGTAAAAAGTCTGTCAAAAGGAATGACACAGAAACTGGGCCTTACTTCATGCCTGTTGAGTAACAAGTCATTATTAATACTTGATGAGCCGATGAGTGGGCTTGATCCTAAGGCGCGAGTATTATTCAAAAAGCAGCTTTTCAAATTAAAAGAACAGGGTGTTACCTTGTTTTTCAGTTCACATGTGTTGGCGGATGTCGATGACTTGGCAGATACAATGGCCGTACTGCATAAAAACAGAATTCTTTATGAAGGCACATCTGCTGAATTCAAAAACACGTATAACGGTAGCAGCCTGGAAGATGCTTATATCAATTGCGTTAATACTGTCGAGTAGAATGAATAAGTATGTTAAAGCTGTAATCGGCGAAATCTGGGTCTGTGCATGTGTTTGATAGGGGTTTGTACCGCAGAGGCGCGGAGACGCAGAGGGAAATACATATATTACTGCAAATTAATCAGTCGACCTAATTCATGGCATCCAGGGGACGGCAATGCCATATCCCGAACTGTTGATTCAGTGTCGCCGACGTAAGCCGATTATTACTCTGCGTCTCCGCGTCTCTGCGGTAATTTATCAGCTGTTATTAATATTGTGCCAGGGGCAATAACAAATGAATGAGTATCGAGACGTTACTCAATGCCGTGTTCCTTGATTTTTCGGGTTAGCGTATTCCTTCCCCAGCCGAGCAAGTTTGATGCATCATTCCTGCGCCCGGCTGTTTTATTTAATGCTGCTTTAATAAGTATCTTTTCAACTTCCGGTATAACCTGATCGGCAACTGCTGTGCTACCAGATGCCAGCTGTTGCTGTGTCCAGCTTAACAGGCCGTCCTGCCAGTTCTGTGCTGTGGATTCCGAATATTTGCTGGCATCAGGTAGAAGTTCAGGCGGTAAATCGGACAGGTGAATTGCCTGACCCGATGTCATCACAGCAAGCCAGTGGCAGGTGTTCTCAAGCTGTCTTACATTACCGGGCCAGTCCAGTGTCGACAGATAGTTTTCAGCTTCCGGTAAAAGTGTTTTTTGTTCAACTTCAAGCTCCTTAATGGCCCTGTTGAGGAAAAGCTTGAGTAAAGCGGGGATATCTTCTCGCCTTTCCCGTAGTGCGGGTAGCTGAATTCGAATTACATTTAGCCGGTGATAAAGATCTTCGCGGAACAACCCATTCTTGACGTTTTCTTCAAGGTTTTGATGAGTAGCGGCAACGACACGCACATTGACCTTGATAGGAGTATGTCCACCGACTCGATAAAACTCACCGTCAGCCAGTACCCGCAGCAATCGAGTTTGCAACTCTGCCGGCATGTCACCTATTTCATCAAGAAACAGCGTGCCCCCGTCAGCCTGTTCGAAGCGTCCGCGTCTTAATGATTGTGCGCCGGTGAAGGCGCCTTTCTCGTGGCCGAATAATTCCGATTCAAGCAGTTCCCTGGGTATTGCAGCAGTGTTGAGCGCTATAAATGGCTGGTGTGCCCGCGGACTGTGTCTATGTAGCGACAAAGCAACCAGCTCTTTACCAGTGCCGGACTCTCCTGTGATTAAAACATTTATGTTTGATTTTGATAAACGCCCGATAGCACGAAATACTTCCTGCATGGCAGGCGCTTCACCAATGATTTCGGGTGTGTCTGACCCAATATCAGAAGCCTTGTCTATTTGTTCTTTATGGCGGTCACTTGCGCGTTGTGCCAGTGCCACTGCATCATCAATATCGAATGGCTTGGGTAAATATTCGAATGCGCCTCCCTGGTAAGCAGAGACCGCACTGTCAAGGTCAGTGTGCGCAGTCATTATAATGACGGGCAAAGCCGGGTACTGATCCGAAAGTCTCGAGAGCAACTCAAGACCATCCATGCCGGGCATGCGAATATCGGTAATGATGGCATCGGGTTCGCCATCTTCAAGTTCATCCATAACATTGTTTGCGCTGTCGAAACTGGTGACTTGCATACTCGCGTTTTCCAGTGCTTTCTGTAAGACGAAACGTATAGAGTCGTCGTCATCGATGATCCATATATGACGTTCGTCAGTCATGACCGTTCTCCAAAGGTATTAATATAGTGAAGCATGTCTCATCCGGTTTGCTTGTAAATTCAATCTGGCCGTTATGTTGTTGTATCAATGATTGTGCAATCGAAAGACCAAGGCCTGTACCATCTGCTCGGCCAGTTACCATAGGGAAGAAAAGTGTTTCAGCCAGGTCTTCAGGGATGCCTTCACCGTTATCTATAATGTCGATCTGTGCAACCAGAGGGTAGGTATGTGATCTAATCGCATAGTTTCGTCGTGGACGTGTACGCAGAGTAATTTGACCTGCACCTTCGAGGGCGGCTACTGCATTACGGGTAATATTTAACAGCGCCTGTATCAACATGGATTCATCTGCATGAATATCCGGCAAGCTGGGATCATAATCAGCAACAAATATAATTGATTTCGATTCGGCCTGTACCAGCTGGCGAATGTGTTCAAGCGCTTTATGGATATTGAGCATTTCCTTGACAGGCAGGTCCTTGGGTCCAAGCATCCGGTCTACCAGGTTCTGAAGCCGATCTGCTTCACGAATAATAATGCTGGTAAATTCCCTGCCTTCATCATCGAGTTCCCTGTCCAGTAATTGTGCAGATCCACGGATACCGCCGAGCGGATTCTTGATTTCATGCGCAAGACCACGGAGCAGGCTTTTGGTCGCATCGTGCTGATGTAACAAGGATTCCTCTTTCGAAATCCTCATGAAACTGCTCAGGCGTGTGAATTCGAGTAACAGGTATTGCTCACCAGGCTTGTAGACAATTGGAGAAACCGAGTAATCAGCATTTATTACTTTGCCTTCATGGCTTTGAAAGCTGAAGTCATACACAGTGAACGGATGACTCGAGATGATTGAGCGACTTAAACGGTCATGAAACTCGGGCTCATCAGGTATCAGCTCATCGATCGAGCGCTTCATGGCGCGTTTGCTGCTGATATGGAACAGATGCTCAGCAGATGGATTCATGCACTCTATGCCGAGGTCCTGGTTAATCACCAGTACAGCAGAGTGCAGGTTATCCAGAATTGTTTGTAACGGATTAATTTCGCTCATCAATTATGCTGATTGCAAATTTCGAACCAATTTTCAGAATATCCAAAAAAATGGTTAAATAATTATAAATAACCTTAAATAACAGCAGGTTACTTGGTAATGTCAGCGTGCGGCCCTGTCTTGTACAGGCTTCAGGGCAGGACATTGCTTATATGGGGGATTATAACGCACCAATATGGTGCATAGAGAAATATATACCGGCTTTGAGAGTTGTGATGGGTGTTATTAAATATGCTTAATGCGCTGTTATGGCCCGCCGCGAGGAATAGCCGAAACGCGTTTCAGGAATACAGTGACATTATTCGTACGTTTCATGGTTTTGCGATTTTCATCCCTGATTTCAGCCCGAATCTTGTGAGTGCCTCTATCAATACCAGATAATGGTTGTACCATGCTCTGGCTCTTTCTGACTACGGCCTTGCCGTCAACATAAACCCAGACGCTGTGACCGTTTTCTGTATCCAGCGGCGGCTCAAGTGCCAGAGAGACAGGAATTGAACCGTTGTTGTCCCAGATCGTATCGTCGTTTTTTGGTGTTACTATGCTGAATTTTGTGTATTTTGTTGGCGGTTTTTTGACCGGTTCTTCTCCAGCTTCGCCTGTTTTCTGTGCTTCCTCGCTGGATTCTTTGGGTACTGGCTTGCTTTCAACCGTAGAAATCGGCGGCGGTGTCAATTGTTCAGCGCCGGGTGTCGGTGTATCGGAATACACGATATTGCCCTGTTCGTCCACACTCTTGTAGAAACGGGCATCGGCAATACCGGCATAAATGATTGCTATGGAAGATAACAGCAACAGGGCATATTTAATGTTCATGTAAAGAGCATAGTCGTTGTTACAAGCAAGTTCAACTGATTGTTTTACTGTGATAAATGTGGATAAGTTCACTTATTTTAAAAAAAAGCCCCGCGGTTGCGGGGCTTTTTAGCCGGTGAAATGTACAGGTGATTAAACGCTGTAGTACATGTCAAATTCACAGGGATGAACGGCAGCACGATAACGCTGTACTTCTTCACTTTTGAGTGCAAGGTAACCATCGATCACGTCATCATCGAATACCCCGCCTGCTGTCAGGAAGGCGCGGTCTTGATCCAGTGCTTTCAAGGCTTCATCGAATGAGAAGGCGACCTGTGGAATGGCCGCTTCTTCTTCAGGGGGCAGGTCATACAGGTCCTTGTCCATCGCATCGCCGGGGTGGATCTTGTTCTGGATTCCGTCAAGACCGGCCATCAGCATGGAAGCAAAGCACAGGTATGGATTCGCGGTTGAGTCACCAAAACGCACCTCGATACGGCGGCCCTTGGGGCTGGATACGTGAGGAATACGTATTGATGCAGAACGGTTGCGGGCAGAGTAGGCCAGCATAACCGGTGCTTCGAAACCTGGTACCAGGCGCTTGTAGCTGTTGGTCGAAGCATTGGCAAACGCATTCAATGCTTTAGCATGCTTGATGATGCCGCCGATGTAGTACAAAGCGGTTTCTGACAGGCCGCCATACAGGTCGCCAGCGAAGGTGTTTTCACCATCTTTGGCAATCGACATGTGAACGTGCATGCCGTTGCCGTTGTCGCCAACCATGGGCTTTGGCATGAAGGTAGCCGTTTTGCCAAAAGCATGCGATACATTGTGCACAACGTATTTATAAATCTGCACTTCGTCCGCTTTGCGCACCATGGTGTTGAACAGGGCACCAATTTCACACTGACCAGCTGTACCCACTTCATGATGGTGCACCTCTGTTTCACAACCCATTTCTTCCATGGTCAGGCACATGGTAGAACGAATGTCCTGCAGTGAATCGATAGGAGGCACCGGGAAATAACCGCCTTTTACGCCAGGACGGTGGCCCATGTTGCTGCCATCGTAGTCCTTACCCGTGTTCCACGCAGCTTCTTCAGATTCAATCTGGTAGAAGACGCCGCCCATTTCATCACCCCATTTAGCACCGTCGAAGACGAAGAACTCGTTTTCCGGTCCAAAGTAGGCAGTGTCTCCGATACCGGTTGATTTCAGATAGGCTTCAGCGCGATTGGCAATCGAGCGCGGGTCGCGGTTATAGCCCTGCATAGTTGACGGCTCGATGATGTCACAACGCAGGTTCATGGTGACTTCTTCACAGAATGGATCGATCACAGGTGTTGACGTGTCCGGCATCAGAATCATGTCTGATTCGTTAATGCCTTTCCAACCCTGGATGGATGAACCATCGAACATCTTGCCTTCGGCCAGTACATCTTCATCAATGGTGTGAGAAGGTACGGATACGTGCTGCTCCTTGCCCTGGGTGTCAGTAAAACGGAAATCGACGAACTTTACGTCTTTTTCCTTGATCATTTTCATAACGTCAGTTGCAGACATTTACTTACTCTCCAAACATAATTAAAGGAATGAATTTTCCGCCGCTAATCAAGAAACAGATTTCGTGGCGGGGCTAATATTAGTAATGCGGTATTCTGCATGAAACGTGCCAGCTTTGAAACGGACTAAGTGACTGTTTTTTTGCGCTATAAAGGGCACATAAACGCCATTATTGCACCAATTAAGTGCAACAATGGTATAAAAGCACCATCATGGTGCGTTAATGAAACTTCAGGATTGCTCTGCCAATCGATGGAATATTGGTACTGGCTTTTGAGAACCTGGTTTGCAGCGCCTTGGTCAGTTCCAGGTCATCCACTTTTTCCAGCGGCATACTGGCCTCAACAGAGATTTCGCCAGATAAATAATGCAGGGTGATATCATCTATAGAATCCAGCTCAGGAATTGTTGACCATTCGTTCTTCAATGCCGTGATCAATTCGCTACGCAAAGGCAGGTGCATGCTGCTTGCTTCCTGTTCGTCATCTTCAGGGTCAATATGTACGGTTACATCATTGATTTCATCAAATGAATCTTTCAGTGATTTTTCCACGGTTTCGGATATATGATGTCCTTCAGATACACTGAGCTTTGGGCCAACGAGAATGTGTACATCAACGTGAGCATAGTGTCCCAGTCTGCGTGTACGCAGCATGTGCAGTTCGCGTACATCTTCATGTGACAGGATGTTCTGGCGAATTTTCTGTACCAGTTCAGGCTCGAGACTGGCGTCCACCAGTTCCTGAACACTGTCATATCCGAGTTTGAATCCTATTCTGGCGATCATTATGGCAACAATGATGGCGGCATAGGCATCCAGTTTTGACATGTTGAACTGCGTGCCGGCGATACCAACCAGCACAACGATTGATGAGACTGCATCACTACGATGATGCCAGGCATTGGCGAGTAACAGGTTAGAGCGTATACGGGTTCCAACAAGCTTCGTATAGTGATACAGGCCTTCATTACTTATTATTGAAAAAGCCGCGATCCAGAGGGTGAAAAGATCCGGTTTTTCAATCGGTTCATCAGTTACAAGACTGATGATGGCGTCGTAGGCGATGCCGAGACCGACAATGACCAGCAGCACAGCGAGCGCCACCGTGGCAATGGTTTCGAAGCGTGCGTGCCCGTAGGGGTGTTCCTCGTCTGCGTCCTCGCTTGCATGTTTGGCTGCAACGAACACCATGGCATCGCTGGCCAGGTCTGAGAGTGAGTGCAGACCGTCTGCGATCAGTGCCTGGGACTGACCAAAAAAACCACCAGCCAGTTTTGCTACAGATAAAACCAGGTTGATAAAAACACCCCACAGGGTGACCTGGTTGATTGCCTGGTGACGTTGCTGGGCGGTTAATTCCATAACGGTATTTTCAGGTGCAACGGGGTTGTGTGCAAGGGATTAGGCACTTACTGCGGATTTTCCAGTTGTTCCAGCTCATTAATATTGTAAAAACAATTCTCATTATCCATTGCAAGAGTGTAGTGTTCTACAGAATCCAGCCATTGCATGACGGTATGCTGATTCCCGGACAAAAACTGGTTGATTGATTCAAGCAGATCACGATGCATCAGGAACACCAGCTGAAGTCTATCATTTGTGCTAATGGCAACCAGCCTGGAATGAACAGTGTATTGCTTTAGTGTAGAGACAAGTGTATCAGGTAATGACGGCATATCGCAGGGGACAACGAGGATCCAATCATGTTTGCAATGCGGCATTGTGCTGGCTATGCCGGCAAGTGGTCCGTGAAAATTTTTATTGTCATCTGTTATTACGGGGTAGCCGAGAACCATGTATTCATCAAGGTTACGATTGGCACTGATAACAATTTCATCAACTTGAGGATTAATGACCTGTATGACATGCTGCACGAGGCTTTTGCCCCTGTACTGTAGCAGGCCTTTATCTGCACCCCCCATGCGCATACCCTGACCACCGGCAAGAATAATGCAGCTTATATTTTGCCGGGTCATATTTAGCTTAAAATGTAATAGATCAGTACTAAATTTACTATGATCGACACACCTGCAACAAGTTTCCACAACAAGTCGGGTCTGCTTTCCAGCAAGGGTACAGAGCGATGCATAAAAGATGAATTAGGGTGTGTCAGGTCAAATAGAAACTCGGAAAATGTATCATAACGTAATCGTTGATCAGTATTCACCGCTTTTTCAAGTGCTCCATCAAGCCATAGTGGAATCATCGGGTTATATGCTATAGCGCTGGTGTATTTGATCTTATTTAAATTGCGCCAGTTTAAATTTCGAGTCAGCTTGTCTCCGTAGGGTAATTTTCCTGTAAGCATTTCATAAGTTATTACGCCCAGTGAGAATATATCAGAACGGTTACTGCCGTCTGAGCCCAGTAGATATTCCGGTGCTGTATAATTTTTTGTTCCCAATAAATCTATGCGCTCAACCGGTGTGCTGATCTCTTGAACGCCGGCAATTTTAACTGAGCCAAAATCTATAATCTTTATATGGCCATCATTTGTCAGCATAATGTTTTCAGGTTTGAGATCACGGTGCAGCATTTCCATACGATGAAAAACGCGCAGGCCATTTATAATACGCTCTACGATATCGGCCACTTCATGTATGTCAGGATCAGGGTGTTCGGAAATCCATTGTCTGAGTGTGATGCCTTCAATGTGCTCCATAATAAAATACAGAAAATTACGCGGCCTCGATAATTCAAAAACCTTTAAGACAAATTTGCTATTGATGCGTTTGCCTGCCCATTCCTCCATATAAAAACGCTCAATATAGGCCGGGTCATCATCAAAATTGACCGACGGTGTTTTCATGATGAACAGGTCGCCACTTTCAATATCGCGTACTTTATAAAGCTGGCTGGTCGTGCTGGCATGAATCTCATCCAGAATCTCGTAACCATCGATGCTCATGCCCGGCCCCATATGGGGTGGAAATGGCAGCCGGGTTAGTTCGTTATAAACTTCGTTGGCATCCTGACTTGGCAATGAATCGATGCGTAATATCTGACAGGTGACATTGTCGTGGGTATTTGCATTAATCGCATGCTTGATAATGTTGTCAGATATCTGCTGAAGAGGTTCGGTATCGTTAATAAGAGTTCTTAATTGTGACTCATCGATATAATCATGAACACCATCAGTCGTCATGATATAGAAATCACCAACTTCTACAGGCAAGGTTTTATAATCAATATCCAGGTGCAGATCGATGCCCATAGCACGGCTAAGATAATTTTTCTTATCTGAAATCCAGACGCGGTGGTCAGTTGTAAGTTGTTCGAAATCGCTGTCGCGATATCTATAGATGCGTGAATCTCCGATATGAAAGATATGTGTGGTAGTGGACTTGAATATCAGTGCGCTGAAGGTTGTAACCATACCCTGAGCATGGTCCTTATCGCCCTTGCTTAATAGCCAGTTATTAAGTGCAGTAAGCACCCTCGCGCCTGATGATTTAACAGACCATGTTTCAGACGTGCTGTAATAGTCACTGAGAAAACCTTTTACGCAATGTTCGCTTGCTTCTTGTGCATTCGCACAACTGCCCATGCCGTCAGCGATTGCGCAGGCAATACCCTTGCTTTCCAGCAGTGAACCATCCGGCAGGTAAGCGCCGTAAAAATCCTCATTCTGCTCTTTTGGCCCCTTGTCTGAGCTTTGAGCAAGTGAGATTTGCAGCTTTTCAGTCATGTAAATATAAACTCGGGCAACCGTGGTTGGATTGCCCGAGTTTAGGATGAATGATTAACCAACATCAATCATATGCACACTGCCGTCTGGCATGATTTCCGCTGTCTGGCCTTTAGGTTCATCCAGAAACTGGATGGCGCCCAGGGTGACAATAGCGGCTCCCGCAATCACAAGAAAGAATGTTGAGGCATCAACAAATGAGAATACTGTGAGGAAGGTTACGGCGCCGACATTACCGTATGCACCTGCCATGCCGGCAATCTGCCCGGTCATGCGGCGTTTCACCAGTGGCACAATGGCAAACACGGCGCCTTCACCGGACTGGACGAAGAAGGAACAGACCATGGTCGCCGCGACTGCGAGGAATAATGGCCATTCAGGCGTGATGTTGCTCATCAGGAAGTATCCTGCAGCAAGCCCGCTAATTAAAAATGTCAGGCTCTTTTTGCGGCCGAATTTATCGCTGAAGAAGCCACCGCTTGGCCTTGCAACCAGGTTCATGAAAGCGTAACCGGAGGCCAGCAGTCCGGCCTGAACCAGTGACAGGTCGAAGGTGTTTTTGAAGAACAGTGGCAGCATGGAAACCACTGCAAGTTCAGATCCAAAAGTGACCAGATAGGCAAGATCAAGGATAGCGACCTGCTTGAATTTGTATTTATGAATTTCCGGAACATCCTCCTTGAACACGTGCTCATTAATACGCCAGATCTGTGCTGTTTGATATACATACAGCGATGCTAGAGTTATATATGCAATATTGGTAAAGAATGCATCCATGATGGCAAGATTGCTCGGGCCAAGTTTCCATGCCAGTACCGCGAGTGCGGCATACATGGGGATATTCATAATAAGGTAGAAAAAGAAGTCACCCTTGCTGGTGATTTCCATGGCACCGGTTTTCTTTGGCTTGAAATAAGTAGAACCTTTGGGGGTGTTTCGCGCCATCTTGTAGTAAATAAAGGAATACACCAGCGCAATAGCGCCGGTAGTACCTACAGCATATCTCCAGCCGTCATCGCCACCGTACATTAATGCAATAGTTGGTAATGAGAGTGCGGCCGCTGCGGAACCAAAATTACCCCAACCGCCGTATATGCCTTCTGCGATACCAACCTGCTTGGCTGGAAACCACTCGCCAATCATGCGAATTCCAATGACGAAGCCGGCGCCAACAAACCCCAGGGCAAAGCGGCTGACCATCAACATCAGGTAGGAATCAGCCAGGGCAAAAAAGAAACATATAAAGCTGGAAATGAACAACAGGCTGGAATACATGATACGTGGACCGTATTTATCCACCATCATGCCAATAATAATGCGCGCGGGTATGGTCAACGCAACATTCATGATTAAAAGTGCTTTTACTTCCTGCGTGGAAAGACCGAAAGTTTCCTGGATGGAGGCCATTAGTGGCGCATGGTTAAACCAGACGAAAAAGCTTATGAAAAACGCGAACCAGGTGAGGTGTAAAGTACGAATGTTTCCACTGAATGAAAACAGGTTAATTTTGTTACTGTTAGACACGATAGCTCCTTATTTGAAAATCAGGTAGCAGTATCAATGCAGAACATGTGCCAAGTTTAGTAATCTGTTAAAACTGTAGCACTGAATCATAAAAAGAGGATAAAACGGTATCAGTGTTTCACTATGGTGCAGATAATCAACAAAGTGCACATAGGTGGTGCGTGTAAGGTGTCTATATCCGCTCTATTTTGAGACACAATGCACGGATAAGCGCCCAATAATGTGCACATAAAATTGGCACACATCTTGCTCAATGACTTCAAGATATTTAAATTTGGAGTTTGTTGTGAAAGAAAAACTGGTTCTGGTTGGTAATGGCATGGCTGGTGTTCGTACACTTGAAGAACTGTTCAAGCACGGGAATGATCAGTACAACATAACTGTTATAGGAGCTGAGCCCCATCCCAATTACAACCGCATCATGCTGTCGCCAATGTTGGCCAGCGAAAAAACCATTGATGACATTATCCTCAACAGCTGTGAGTGGTATGCGGAAAACAATATTGAATTAATTACAGGTGATGCCGTTTCCGAAATTTCGCGCGTGAAAAAATCGGTCATCACTGACAGCGGTAAAGAAATTCCTTACGATCGCCTGTTGCTTGCAACCGGTTCCAATCCTTTCATTATTCCGGTACCGGGTGCCGATAAAGAAGGCGTGATTGGTTTTCGCGACATTCATGATGTTGAAACCATGCTTGCGGCCGCACGCGAATACAAAAATGCGGTTGTCATCGGCGGAGGCCTGCTCGGTCTCGAAGCAGCCAATGGTCTGATGAAACAGGGCATGAACGTCACCGTGGTTCATTTGCTCGACGCCTTGATGGAGCGCCAGCTGGACAAGCCGGCATCTGCAATGCTCAAGGCCTCGCTGGAACAGAAGGGACTGAAGTTCATGATGGAGGCGCAGACGGCTGAAATTATCGGCGATAAACGTGTTTCTGGCGTCAAGTTTGCTGATGGTAGCGAAGTGGATGCCGACCTGGTAGTCATGGCTGTTGGCATACGGCCAAATATCGAACTTGCGCAAAAGGCAGGTATTTATTGCGAGCGTGGTATTGTCGTCAATGACACCATGCAAACATATGATCCACGTATCTATGCGGTGGGTGAATGTGTTCAGCATAGAAATGAATGTTATGGACTGGTTGCACCGCTGTTTGAACAGGGACGCGTAGCAGCCAACCATCTTGCCCAGGTTGGCAGTACCCGTTACGAGGGCTCGGTGACGTCAACCAAGCTGAAAGTAACCGGTATTGACCTGTTCTCTGCCGGTGAATTCAATGAAGAAGAAGGTGATGAAGCCATGGTGCTTCAGGACCCGGCCAGTGGTACATACAAGAAGCTGGTAATACGCGATAACAAAATCAAGGGTGCTGTACTTTATGGCGACACCATGGACGGCACCTGGTACTTCCAGCTTATGCGCGAAGGCACCAATATTGCTGATTTCAGAAGGACCATCATGTTTGGCCAGCATGACCTCGGTGATGCCGGTCACGGTGATGCCCAGGTTCTTGCCTTACCGGATAGTGCTGAGATATGTGGATGTAACGGTGTCTGTAAAGGCGACATCGTCAATGCGATATCAAAGAAAGGCCTGTTTACGCTTGAAGATGTGCGCGCACATACCAAGGCTTCATCATCATGTGGTTCGTGCACGGGCCTGGTCGAAGCCTTATTAGCGAGTACGGTGGGCGAAGGCTATGACGAAAAACCCAGTAAGAAACCCATGTGCGCCTGTACCGAGCACAGCCATGATGATGTGATCAGGGCGATCAGGCAGCATGAGCTGAAAACCATGCCTGCGGTGCGCGAGTTCATGGAGTGGAAAACACCTGATGGATGTGCGGCATGCCGACCCGCTCTGAATTATTACCTGCTGGCCAACTGGCCAGAAGAATATGAAGATGACGCGCAATCACGCTTCATCAACGAACGTGCGCACGGCAACATCCAGAAAGATGGTACGTACTCGGTAGTGCCGCGCATGTTTGGCGGTTTGTGTACAGCAAATGACCTGCGTGCAATCGCCGATGTGTCTGATAAATACGATGTTCCGGAAATGAAGGTTACCGGTGGTCAACGCGTCGACTTGTTCGGCGTCAAGAAAGAAGATCTTCCTGCGATGTGGAAAGACCTGTCAGATGCAGGTTTTGTATCCGGGCACGCCTATGGAAAGGCTATGCGTACCGTCAAGACCTGTGCAGGCAAAACCTGGTGCCGTTTTGGTACACAGAACTCAACCGGGCTTGGCGTAAAACTGGAAGGGCTTACCTGGGGTTCATGGATGCCACATAAATTCAAACTGGCTGTATCCGGTTGCCCGCGCAACTGCGCTGAAGCCACGATCAAGGACTTTGGAGTTGTCTGTGTTGATTCAGGCTATGAACTGCACATTGGCGGGAATGGCGGTATCAAGGTCCGTGTCACTGATCTGTTATGTAAAGTCGAAACAGAAGAAGAGGTGCTGGAATACTGCGGCGCATTTACACAGAAATACAGAGAAGAAGCACACTACCTGGAACGTACTGCGCCATGGGTAGAGCGCGTAGGACTTACTTATATCAAGGAATGTATGGTTGATAACGGTGAAGAACGCAAAGCACTTTATGAGCGCTTCAAGCTAGGCCAGAAATACGCGCAGATTGATCCCTGGAAAGCGCGCGCAGAAGGTGAAGCATCGCATGAATTTACACCCCTGAAGATTGCAGGCTAATCGATATGACAACTAATGCATTGAAAAGAGAAGCAGAAAACTGGATTGAGATCGTAGCGCTGGAGGATATTCCGCAGCTGGGTTCACGCGTAGTCAAAACAGATACCATGAATATCGCACTGTTCCGTACAGCGAGTGATGAAGTATTTGCAATGAAAGACGAGTGTCCACATAAAAAAGGGCCGCTTTCCCAGGGAATAGTTCATGGTACATCCGTAACATGTCCTTTACATAACTGGAAGATTGATCTTGCCAGCGGTGAAGCGTTGGGGCCGGATGAAGGATGTACTAACGTGTTCCCGATAAAGGTCGAGAGCGGGATCGTATATATCGACTTCATAAATAAGTAGTCATAAAAGAGTCACTATAACAATGCAAGCCAAAGGTGCATTGAGCTGAAATATCATGTTGTTCGGACGTAAACAAAAAAACCCAATAAAAATAGCTGACAAGGGCGTGGTTGAGTGGAAATACGCCACATGCGGTTACTGTTCAACGGGCTGCTCGATAGAAGTCGGACTGGATAGTGAAGGAGAACCGGTGGCATCCCGTGGCGTTGCTGATGCAGATGTAAACCGTGGCAAGTTATGTGTTAAAGGTATCTTCGAACATGAGTTGTTCCGTAAAACGGCAGGACGTGGCTCGGTGCCATTAATGCGTAATAGTAATAAGGATGATTTCGAAGAAGTCACCTGGAAACAGGCACTCGATCATACTGCGGATGAAATAAAACACATCCAGGAAAAATACGGTCGCGATTCTTTTTCGATTATCTCTACCGGCCAGATCATGACCGAAGAGTTCTATACCCTGGGCAAGCTTGCTCGAGGTGTTATCGGCACCAATAACTATGATGGTAATACCACGCTGTGCATGTCCTCGGCCGTTTCAGGCTACAAACGTTCGTTTGGTTCTGATGGCCCTCCAGGTTGTTATGATGACTTCGAGCATACCGAATGCCTGCTTGCATTCGGTTCCAATCTTCCCGAGCAGCACCCGATTATATACTGGCGTTTGAATGAAGCACTCGAGCGCCGGGATCGTGAAGGCAAGCCACGTTTTCCGATTATCGTGGTTGACCCGCGCGTCACCATGTTCGCACAAATGGCCGATATTCATTTACCGGTTTCACCCGGTACGGATCTTGTTCTATTGAATGCGCTTGCGCACGTTATTCTGCAGGAAGGCCTGGCCGACATGGATTACATCAATGCGCACACCGAGGGCTATGATGAATTCAGTGCCCTGTTGCAGCAGTATGACCCGGATAACGCAGCAAAGATCTGTGGTATCGATGCGGACCTGATTCGCAAGGTTGCACGCATGTATGCCAAAGCCGGTGCCGCCATGACGATATGGACTATGGGCATCAACCAGAGCACGCACGGCTCTGATGGTGTTTGTGCAATTAACAACCTTAATCTTGTTACAGGCAACATCGGCAAACCCGGCGGTTCGTCATTATCCATAACCGGTCAATGCAATGCCATGGGCACACGTGAATGGTCATCCTGTTCCGGCCTGCCGGGTTATCGTGCGCTTGAGAATGAAAAGGACCGCAGTGAGATTGCCGAGTTCTGGGGTGTCGACGCCGAATTCTTTCCAAAGAAGCGCGGCATGTTTATGACCGATATACTGCCCGCAATCGAATCAGGCGAGATTCGTGGGCTCTGGCTGATCGCTACCAATCCGATGACATCAATGGCGAATACAGACTTGATGCGGAAACTGCTGTCCAGCCTCGAATTCCTGGTGGTGCAGGATGCCTATCGTGATGTTGAAACCAACCAGTACTCACATGTTTACTTACCAGCTGCCGTGTGGGCTGAAAAGGAAGGCTGTTTTACCAATACAGAGCGTCGAGTAAACCTGATACGTAACGTATGCAAGCCGCATGGCGACTCAAAAACTGATCTTGATATATTCAATGAAATGGCCAGTCGCTTTGAACAGGGAAACAAGGTCACTTTTCCGGAAACTGCTGAAGCTGTGTTTAATGAACTCAAGCAACTGTCAAAGGGACGTATGCTTGATTATTCAGGTATGAGTTATGACAAGATAGAGCAGAACCGTGGCATGCAGTGGCCTTGCAATGAGGAAACAATGCCTGAAGGATCGCAGCGCTTATACACTGACGGCGTGTTCCAGTTTCCAGGTGGAAAGGCGAAATTACTGGCCTTGCCATTTTTTGATGATAACGAGAGACCCTGTGACGAATACCCTTTCTGGTTAAATTCAGGCCGCGTGGTTGAGCATTTTCATACAAGAACACGCACGGGCAAAGTAGGCAATGCCAACAAGTTCAGCCCAACGCCCTATATGGAGATAAATCCTCGTGCAGCGGAAAAGCTCGGCATCAAACATGGCTCCTATGCAAGATTAACATCGCGACGTGGTGACGCTATTGTCATGGTGCAGTGCACGGAACGAACGGCGCTGGATTCCATATTCGTTCCGTTTCATTACCATGAATGCGTTAACCGCATCTCGCTGGGCTTGCTTGATCCACATTCAAGGCAGCCAGCGTATAAACAATGCGCGGTAAACATCGAAGCAATCGAAGACCAGCAGGCAGCCGCACAGGCCAATGTCGAAGCAAGGGTCTATTAATGTTTTATTCACCGCAGAGACGCGGAGACGCAGAGTGTGTAGGGTTTATATTTATGAATAAGTCTGAAAAGTTTATTGATATATGCCTGTACAAAACTCGGTTTTTACATATACAAATATTATTCTCTGCGCCTCAGCGCCTCTGCGGTTAAATTCAATGTTTAAATACTCAAGACCAAAAGAGCAGAATTATGCATTTGTGCCGGTTGTAGATCACCCGGAAACGAACCGTTATGGCAAGTCGATAGAGACCGTTCCCGAAGGTCACGAGTTACGTGGTCGTTCAATGAATATCAATGGTGATGTATCTGTAGGCGAAAACCCCAATCGCTACAAGCAGCACGGTTTTTATTTTACGGCTGATAACTGCATCGCTTGCCATGCTTGCGAGTCGGCCTGCTCGGAGAAAAACGATCTACCCGCACATCTGGCGTTTCGTGCAGTGGGGTATGTTGAGGGAGGTAGCTATCCAGAATATACGCGAATGAATATTTCCATGGCATGCAACCATTGTGATGACCCGGTATGCCTGAAAGGTTGTCCGACACGCGCTTATACGAAATATGCTGAATACGGTGCAGTATTACAGGATCCTGATATCTGTTTTGGCTGTGGTTACTGTACCTGGGTATGTCCTTATAACGCGCCGCAGCTCGATACCAGTGCGGGCCATGTTTCAAAATGTAATATGTGCGTTGACAGGCTTGAAGTTGGATTAAAACCCGCTTGCGCGTCTGCCTGCCTGGCTGGTGCACTCGATTTCGGCATCATTGAAACAACACCTGAAAACAGGGATGATCTTGATGCGAAAATCCCGGGTTTTCCAGATGCAAATATTACCAATCCGAATATTCGCTTTCAGCAGAAAAACAAACTGCCAGATGAAATGAATCGAACTGACAGCATGCCGTTGAAGTATTCAAGAAATACAAAAGGTGACTACATGGTGGAAGTCAATAGTAACAATCAATCGCCCGAGTGGAACTTGAATAAACTAAGCACACGCGAGAATCCACTGGTAGTTTTTACTCTGGTATCACAAGCAGTCATAGGCGCTTTTATTACACTGTTTATCGGGCCTATGCTGGGTTTAGAAACCTTAACACCATCAGCGCACCCGGTTGTATGGCCTCTGGTTTTGTTCATAATGATTGGCGCACAGACACTGGCCCTGGTGTTGTCGACACTTCATCTTGGCAGGCCGCATCGTTTTTATCGTGCTTTTAATAACTTGCGTTATTCACCGGTCAGTCGTGAAGTTGCGGGCATAGCTGTTTTCTATAATTTTCTTGGCGCATATACATTATTAACCGGCTTGCCAGTGTTATTCGAATGGCTGCCACAAAGTATCAGTCAGCTACTTGTTGCGTTTTCAGGTTGGGGCGCAGTGATATCCGGAATCGCAGCTATTTATTTCATGCACAGCATTTATCGTATACCAGCCAGGCCATTCTGGAACCACTGGCAGGTGTTAACCTCGTTTTACGGCAGTATGCTGGTACTCGGCCCGTTATACGTATTACTTGCCTACGCTGTTGTGCAAACGAGTACAGGCTCACTATGGAGTGATACAGCCTCGGCAATAGCATCAATTATTACCGTTGGTCTGTTCGTGGAAATTGTTGGGCTGTATTTCCATCAGCGTGACCTGATCAGTCAGGGTGGGGAAGGGGCGGCATCGCATTACATACAGCTAACTAAATTTGGTAAGACTTATACTGCCCGCAATGCAGGCCTCTTCACCGGGCTTGCAATTGCAATGTCATTGAGCCTGGTAAATCCTGATGGTGCTGATGGCCTGGCAGTCTGGATAATGGCTGCAATTGTTATAACAGCAACAGCATTATTCGGGCGTGCGCTATTCTATGCGCTGGTAATACCAACCACGATGCCAGGCGCATTTTTCTGGCGAAACAGGGGCTTTGAAGAGCATGCGCGCGAGACTGGCCTGGCCAATATGCCACAGGTCGGCGTTCTCCCTGACACCCATTAAATTATGAATCTTACATAGTATTCTGAGAAACTCGTATGTCACTTGAAATAAACGGACAAAGCATAATACTGGATCATGAGGGCTATCTTATTGAGCCATCTGACTGGAACGAAGATGTCGCACACGCTATAGCTGCGAAAGAAAAAATTGAGATGACAAATGATGTATGGGAGGTCGTGTATTTTGTACGCGAATACTATGAAGAGCGGCAAGCAGTGCCTGAACACCGCGTATTGCTCAAAGAGCTGCGCAATCGTCATGGCAAGGAAAAAGCTACGCGTAAGTATGTATACAATATGTTTCCATA
The DNA here is from genome assembly GCA_964600755.1 of uncultured Thiotrichaceae bacterium. Lineage (GTDB taxonomy): Bacteria > Pseudomonadota > Gammaproteobacteria > SZUA-229 > SZUA-229 > JABDQW01. The sequence goes on along the minus strand of CAZRKQ010000061.1, from coordinate 7,336 downwards.
TGGTTATGGCCAGCAGGCATGCAAGATTGCCGGTATGAGAGTTCCTTTAAAATTGCTTCTTGATTTATAATTAGTGGAATTCCGCATTGGATAATGCTCATCCAAAACATTTAGGCGAAATTAAAAACGATTTTGAGCGCGGTGTTTTCCTTGTTGTATACAAATCCCCAAAACAAAAACTTCACCGTATATTTGCCATCACGGCGTTAGTAGTTAAACATGCATTGCGCGGTATAATCTTCAGCTGGCCACTGTACATGTTGACCATTGCAGCTTATGCTACACCCGGTTTATCAAAGCTGCTATTCATTGTGCTATTGATACCTGCTATTTATGTATCCTGGATCATTTTGAGTCGTGGTGTAAAAGAAGACTATGAGAGTCTGGTTGATGGTTATATTCTCAGATCGGGCTACCTGGGAAGAATGCTTTTCCATAATAGAACATGATGAAATTTAATGTGCCTGTTCTGGGTTTTGCTGCATACAGTGGAACAGGAAAAACGACGCTGTTGGTACAACTGATTCCGCTACTCAAACAAGAAGGCATACGCGTTGCATTAATCAAGCACGCACATCACGAATTCGATATTGATGTTCCCGGTAAAGACAGCTATGAGCTGCGTAAAGCGGGTGCTGACCAGGTGCTAATTGCATCGAGTACTCGACGAGCACTGATTAAAGAGAATGTGTCCGGGAAAGAGCCAAAACTGGAAGATATGATTAAGGAGCTGGATCTTGGGGATGTCGACCTGGTACTTGTAGAAGGTTTCCGCCATCTACCTTTCCCTAAGATTGAGCTGCATCGACCCTGTTTGAACAGGAAACTTATTTTTCCAGAAGACTCAAACGTTATCGCTGTTGCAACAGATAGCCCGATTGATACAGACGGGATACCAGTACTCGATATCAATAAACCCGTGAACCTGGTGATGTTCATCCAGCAATGGTTGGCATGATCCGCGTTGGCGGGTGTCTTAATAAAATGTGCAAAAACTACTAATACAGGCGAGTAAAAGCTAACGTCTTACTATATTAACAATTGCTAATATGGTAAAATCAAACGTTTTTGACTGTAAAGTGCGCCTGTTTTCTAAACTGATGAAAAGAATTTTTGAGGATAATTTTTATGACAAACCAACAACAGCTACATACTGACGAAGCGCCGCCTGATAATAACCTGATCCACCTGGAAAAAGAGACCAGGACCGCTGGTCATGCAAAGGATATCAATGCCAAGATCGGCTTGCTTGAAGCCAGTCTGGGTGAACTACAAACTGAACTTGATGTGATCAACAAAAGTGTTGACGCAGGTCTGGAGCGCCTGAGTGACAGTGATCTTGATCTCACATCAAAAGTATCCGAAACCTATAAACGTCTGGGCGAAATTGATAATACTTATAGAGCCCTTTCTACCATTTCAGATAATATTGACAGTGAAGTAAAAAAGCTAACTACAGAGATTGAGGATGTGGCATCACAGTCTGCGACTGATCTTGAAAACCATAATTCACAATTTACTGAGCAGCATGAGCAACTGGTTGAGCGAGTGAATAGTCTGGTCAGGCACTCACATGAAACTAATTCGCAGCTGACGCAGAACATAAAAGACAATACCAGTGCCCTGCTTAAACTTGAAAAAGAACTGGTTGCAGAAATCAATTCTCTGGCGAGCACAACTAAAGAACGTTCTGACGATATAGAGAAGGAGCTTGAAAGCAGCAAGGCGCGTATTCTTCAACTTCAATCTGTCGATGATGCCCTGGAAAAACGCGCAGCATCATTAGAGACTACCGCAGCTGACTTGACTCAGAAAGGCAAGGCGCTGGGAACATCTATTGATTTGCTCGATATGCGCACAGATGAATTGTCCGCTATTGTGGATAAGTTACTTGAAGACAGCGAAAAACATTCATCTTTGATCAGTGCCTTACAAGACAAATCAGTAGAATTGGCAGTGTCTATCAAGGCGCTTGCGGGTACTGAAAACAAACATTTCAAAATTTTATCAGGCTTCCTGCTTGTTGCTATTCTGGCTATTGCCAGCCTGTATTTTTATCACCAGTCAGAAATGAGTCATGATGTAATAGTCACCGCTGAGCGTACACAAGTTGTTGATCAGCATATCTCCAGCTTGCAACAGGGCAATATGAAGTCTGCAGTTACACTTGCAGAAGTGCAGGATAACCTGGTTGCATTGAATGACAGGCTCGACGATGAGGTGACAACACTTAATGGCAAGTTGCAGGCGATGGATGACCAGGCGCAGACCCTTGATGGCCGTATTAGCAACATGTCGCCCTTCAGTCAGATAGGTAGTGATAATGTTATCCATGGTCCACAATGGCTGGCTCAGCAACCGGCTGACAATTTTGCAATCCAGGTAGCATCCGTCACCGACAAGAAGGATTTGTATGATATTGCTGAGCGCTATAATCACTACCTGAAAGACGTGTTGTCTTATTACACAGACAAATCAGGACAGGCTGAGAAGTATGTGCTTGTTTCTGGCGGTTATGCCAGTGAAAGGGAAGCTGCAGCAGTTATCTCGCGTTTACCACGCTATGTAAACTTCCAACGTCCAGCCCTGGCGCGTATGGCTGAGGTGCAAAAGCAGCTGTAACAGGCCGGATTTAGCTGAATCTCGAAGTGGCCGCTTGTCTATAAGCGGCCACTTTCGTTTCCAGCCGTGCTACAGTGCTTCTATGAGACCACAAAACGGCTGGTTCAAACAGGCGGGCTTGTTGATTCTGTTGTTACCAGGATCAACAGGTGCATTTGCATTCCCCGAGATTCCATTCTGCCCATTGGGCGGGCCACCTGGCTGGTTGAATCGAATGGACGACGATGATCACCGTTACTATCCGCCGCCATATTACCCGCCCCCTGTGATGGCGCCATACTGGAACTCGGCTAATCCTTATACCTACTATCCGCAATACCAGGCTTACCCGACATATCCAGGCAGATAAAAAATCAAAAAGCCCCGCATACATAGCGGGGCTTTGAGTTTAATGATTGTTGATTCTGATTTAGCCGTTGATGATTCGTTCCAGACGGTCCATATCATTAATTACGCGCCAGCTGCCACCACCTTCTTCAACGCGGCGCTGCCAGTCTTCAAGCCTGTCCATGTATTCACGAGGGTCCTTGTTATCGCTGCGCAACTTGGTAACGTTGAGTGCGACAATATCAAAGCCTTCAAGCTGAAACGGAATATCGCGAACATATCCGTCCGGCAGTTCTTCCTTGAGGTCTGAATATATCAGGATAGTTTTCCTTCCCGTATTTTTTTCATTCAGATACTCAGCAGCCTGGAGTACACCACCGGTAATGTCAGTATACTTCGATGGCTTCACCTCTTTGACAAACTTGTCCATTGACTCACGAAAATGTCTTTTCTGCTTGTTTGATTCGCTGGGACGATCGTTGAATGTTGTTTTTGCAACAATGTCCTTTTCACTGAAACTGCCCGTGTCGATTCGTGCTACCGCTAAAGAATCGCTTGGATCCATTTTTACCAGCAGGACATTCACCAGCTTGAGGGCGTTATCCAGTTCTTTTGTGTAGGTGCCGGAAGTGTCGAGCAGCAGGTATACACCTGAGTTACTAGGCCCCGCTGATTCAGAACAGCCTTGTGCCAGCTGCAGGATAAATATAGTTATTATTAGTTTGAGGAATCTCATACTGCCTCCTGGTAGTCTGCATTGAGGGAATGTTTTGGTGTGTTAGGATTAGTTGCGCTGACTTTTCCGGTAATTGTATTTTCAAGCCATAACGGGCCAAAGATGGCCAGGTCGTAAAGATTAACCAGGACTCTTCCCATGTAGCGGAATAAATTACCAGTCAGGCGCAAGGTGAAGGCAACTGCACGAAGGAATGCAGAACCAATTACGCCAATTACGGTGCGCATTGAATGCACGAATGTTTCCAGTGGTATTGCAACGAATACCAGTGCAAATGGCAGGATGAATCCCATGCCCATCTGGGCTGCTGTTGTAATCCAGCCAAAGTCTGATGCCTGCACTGCACTGCCCGCATCGCCGCGCAGCATCGCACTGGTAGCCAGTTCATCTTCCATCAGAATCTCACGCATGAAGGCCAGCCCGGCCTCAACGCTGGCGAGGATGAACAGAAAGCCAAAAGTTATCCAGATCATGCGCACCCTGAGCTTGTCATTAAGTGCACCGATAACCGGGAACAAACGGGTGATACGCAGCGATTCCATCAGGAACAGGCCCATGGAGATTTCGACCAGGATAATAACGATGGCCGATATTTCCGAGACCTTGAACGTGCCGATAAAATTACTGCCGCCGACCATCTCGGCCATGGGGCGAGCAATCAGGGTAAAGTTGACCATGGCGCCGCCGACAGCAATAGCCAGTACGAAAGCAGAAACAAAGAACTGGCTGATGGCTGAAGATGACAATACGCGTGTAGCACGGTCGCTACCACTCAAAATTTCTTCATAGTCATGCATGTAACGGCCAATCTTTTTGGCGCGTTCCAGAATGCTGGAAATATTGTGGTCGACTTCACCCAGCACACGTTTAACCGAGCGCCAGTGGGGCATCATGCGTTTAAGTACATTGTGCCGCTCCCGGCACGCACGCCGGTGTTCCTTGATTGCTATATCCTGTGCCTTGATCATGGACTTATGAATGTCCTTGAGTATTTGGGCAACCATGGCATCGCCGTTGCTGTCGATTCGGGCAACGGATTCCACCACCTTGCACCAGCCTGGCGGGTCAGGTGGAACTTCCGTACTCTGCTGATAGTCTTCGTCAATGCTGGTGATCTTCTCGCTCAGTTTGCGCTGCAATGCGGGGTACTGGGCAAGGTCATGTGTCACGGTATTTTCAACGCGTTCAAACTCACGTTCTATCATGCGTTCGGTGGCTTCTCGTCCGGCTTCAAGCAAAACTTCACGATTGCGAGCCTGCAAACGTTGCTCAGCAGTTTTCACTGAATTTGCCGCGAGACGCAATGCATTATGAATAACACGGCTGAAGGCGAGAATATATTTATGTGCCGGTAGTCTGGCGAAATATAACAGTGTCGATAAAACGAAGAACCAGATCAGACCGGATATGACCGGATTTGGTACGATCAAATATATATCAGAAAACGACATGGTGACCTCCCTTGGGCCCAGATTGATGTCATCAAGCTAGAAAATGGGTCAGGAGCAGCGTCCTGTTTTTTGATCAATTTAATAAAAAACCTGAAAGGTATTCGTTAGTGTAGTAGATAGTTGAAAAATAAACCGACAAATGTGATAAAAATGCCGACGTACAGGCAACTTTTTGATTAACATGGCATTTATTGTCTAAATGACCAGTAAATTTGCACCTGTATAGTTTGGTCTTACAAGTGTATGTAATTTTGATTAGTAAATAATATCTAACACGAGAGGCGCTGATATGAAGGTGGCAAAATAACCGAGCGGTCATATTTAATTGCTCTATATCGAGGCGGATTCAGCCAACTTTTATAATGACAGTCACCTCATCATCTGTTTCTTTGGTAGCGAGTACTTTATGGCCGTTTATTCTGCACCATGCAGGTATGTCATTCAGTGCTCCGGGGTCCGTGCATACAACTTCAAGTATGTCGCCGCTCTGTAGTTCAACGGCTTTGTCCTGGGTTTTTATCACCGGCAGCGGGCAGAGCATATTGCGCGCATCCAGCTGATAACTAGACATACCATTCCTGTTTGATTTCTGAGGGTGGCATCGGCAGCACGTCCATGGTTTTTTCATCTCCATTCATGTGGGTGATTTTTACCGTGACGCTGTCTTCATTTTTACCCTGGCTGAAGCGTGCAACGATACGTGACGCAGTTTCAAGGTCTTCGTCAGTCGCATCGCCATCAATCAGTGTCAGCGGTCCGCCACAGCTTTTGGTTTCAATATGGGTAAAATTCTTGCGATAGCCGCTGAGGAACTTGTTTTCACCTTCTTCGCGACTGACGATGAGTTTGTAATTCGATTTTGGACGAATGTGGCGTCCCACTTTGAGCAGCATGATATCGTCCAGCTCGTATTTCTTTTCGTGTTGAGCCTGCCACAGGTCAGCAAGTTTGTTTGCATAATTCGCATCAGTGAGAAAACAACAGCCGCCTGCAGGCGAGGCATAATCCTCGAAGCCGAACTGTTTTGCCAATGCCATCTGTGGTTTGCGGTTGCGGCCATGGAAGTCGAGCAGCTTGTCACGCTCGACCCAGCCTTCGCGTTCGGGCAAGGTCGGGGCAAGGTTCCTGGCGCACAGGGGCCGCAGTAGTCGGTCATCAGCACCGGATTCGCGCACCACGACAGGCAACAGGCCCTTACGCTGTGACATCGGACGCTGGCCGATCACTTCGCCGGTGATAATAAAGTCGAAGTCATGCTCTTCCATCCACTGCCTGGCTTTGCTGATCATGAAGATTTTGCAGTCGAGACAGGGATTCAGGTTGGCGCCGTAACCGTGTTTCGGGTTGATGACGATGTCCTTGTATTCCTCGATGATATCGATGATGTGCAGCTTGATACCGAGCTGCTCAGCGCTCCACAGGGCATTGTTTCGCTTGGGTTTTTTCTTGTCCTTTTTGCGAATAGCATGGGTATGGCCTTCGACACAGAAGCCGGTATAAAAGTTGATGCCCTCGACATGAATGCCCTGATCCAGCATCAGCCGGGCGGCCAGCAGGGAATCAAGGCCGCCGGAGATCAGGGCGACAGCTTTTCGGGGTGTATTCATTGTTCGGGTATCGGTGCTTGAAAATCAAATGCTTATTATATCAATGTGATAGGACGAAGTGGTTTTGGATTTGTTCCCTTATTCAGGTGTTTGGTTGTGTCCTGGTGGTATTCAATTAGCTCGCACAGCTTGTTTATCATGTATAACCAGGCATTTTATTTCGCCTTGCTGGCGAGTTACTTTTCTTTGCCCAATTAATATTTCTTGGCAAAGAAAAGTAACCAAAAGAAAAGACACCCCAACCAGTTTGCCCTTGCGGTTCCCCGAGGCATTCAGCTTTGCCAACGGGCCGTCCTGATTCGCCGTCCAGGCTCGACAGGACTAAATCCGACGTCCCTGTCGGCCATCAGTTTATTTCCAGGGCCCTACCAAAGACGAATGCCTCGGCAAACTTCAAGGGGAAATCCCACTTTACAGTCAAACAGTGTGTAGGGTGCAATAGCGAAGCGTATTGCACCGACTGCATCCGGCGGATTACGGCTAACGCCTAATCCGCCCTACGGGTATGCGAAGCACGAGCGCCCGGGACGCATTTTTTGGGTTACGTTTTTTGGGCGAGCAAAAAAGGTAACTCGCTCCAGCAGGAGCGAAAC